>CAZTJX010000114.1:0-4186 GCA_964613755.1 uncultured Demequinaceae bacterium
GCGGCGGAGCGCCCGGGGGTAGTGGGGGTCCCGGTGGCATCGGAGGTCCCGGCGGTAGTGGAGGTCCCGGCGGTGACGGGGGTCCGGCCGGTGGCGGGGGAGGCGGCGGATAGCCCGATCCCGGGGCGGCGGGAGGCTGTGGTGGGTACTGCGTCTGTGGTGGGTACTGCGTCTGTGGGGGGTGCAGCGCCTGTGGGGGGTGCTGGGTCTGTGGTGGGAACTGCGGCACGGCCGGGGCGGCGGGCGTCAGGTACGGTTGCTGACCCGCGACCCCGGAGTAGCCCGACGGCGTCGTCCCCCTGGCGTCCGCGCCGTCGCGCGGGTCCGGCCCGTACTTGTTGGGCCCCCGCGTCCCCGGCAAGAGGGTCAGGACCACCAGGATGAGGCCACCGACGGACGGGATGAGGACCAACCAGAAAAGCGAGCCCGGATTCCCCGCGTCCTGGATGCGCCGCACGGTGACGGCGATGCGGGGGATGAGGCTTCCCAGCGCGACCACCCCCAGGATGATCAAGCCCCCCGTGAAGACGGCGCCGCCCTCGCCGCGGGGGTAGACGGCGTCGTCGAGGAACGCGGAGCCAATAATCATGGTGCTGATGAAGAGGAACTCGGCCAGCACGAACCACCAGTACTCGGCCATGCTGGCGCGGCCGTCGGTCTTCGCGTAGTTGCGGTAGACGCTCGCGATTGCCTCGATCATGTTCACGGGCCGTCTCCTCGTCGCTCGGTCCCGCGTGCGCCGGACCTCTTCTTGGAACCTAGCGGAGATAGGTGGCGAGGGCACGGTGGGGGAGGGGCGCGCGTGGGGCGCCGTGCGCGCGGGGCATCTCGCGGAACGAGACCTCCGGGTGGCCCTCCAGAAGGAGAGCCCCCGAGCGCGGAAGGTGGCCGTTCACCTCGAGGATCCGGTTGCGGATCGCGAACGCCTGCACTGGGCTTGTTCAGACGCCGACGCCCTAGCCGCCGATGCGCGGTCAGGGTAGGGGGCGTGGGTCGGCGTCTAGAGAGGCTCGCGTTCGATCGCGAGCGCATCCGCGCTTGGTTGACGGTCGTGGGAGGTTCGTCCTCGGACGACAACGATTGCAGGAACAAGGGCGACGAGAACGGCGGTGCCTGCCACGGCCGCGACCGGCCTCCACTCGCTCCATGCCGAGCCGGCCACGAGGGCCGCGACGGTTCCGACGGTGGCGGCGATCGCGGCGCCGAGCATGGCTCGCCGCCTCTGGCGCGAGGGCGAAAGTGGAACGATCTCACTCCCGGCCCCGATCATGACGACGCCGATCGCCGTCACGCAGATCACCAGCGCGACCATGAAGACGCCGCCGTCATTGAGGCGTTCTGGGGAAGCGGGGTAGGTGCGCGCCGCAACCGTCACCCACGAGGAACAAAGGAGCAGGCCGCTCGCCATGAGGAGGCCCCCGCCGATCCATCGGAAGGTGGCCGCGAGGGCGGTGCCGAATCCCCGTCGTCTCTGCGTGCCCGCCCGAGTGTGCGTAACCAGGAGTGTGATGGCAAACGCGAATCCCCAGGCGGCCATCGTCACGGCAAGGCCCGGCGCCATCCCTGGGATGGTCTCGAAGGATTTCGTCACGTCCAGCGGCGGCCCTCCGCCCGAGCAGCAGTCAGAGTCCAGGAAGCCCCGCCGCTCCCACGAGCCGTCGGCGGCGCGCACGGCCAAGCCGTCGTAACCGTTCGCGACGATCACGACGAATCCGCTCGGTCGATCGACGATGCCAAGGGAGAGCGAGGAGAGTTGGGTATCGGGCCGGTCGACCTCGCGGAACGCGATGAGGAGGTCCCTCTCGGCGTCCGTCAGGCCCCACTCGGGACGCCACGTGGAGCCGGCGTCGTCGCTTCGATCGACGCCGATCCGGCCGTCTTGCACCCGAAAGCAGACGTCCGAGTCGGACGGCACGCACGCCATCGTGATCGACGGCGCCCCACTATTGATCGAACCCCCGCACTCGTTGGTGGATAGGGACTCGCAGACGGTTTGCCACGTCACTCCGTCCGAGGTTCGGTCGGCGGAGATGTGTGAAAACTGATGCGCTTCCTGGTACTTGACCACAAGGCCATCGCCGTCCGGAATAACGGACACCGCGAGGGGGTGGATGACGCCGATGTACGACGTGGCGAGGGTTGCCGCAGTGGCCGCGCCGATGAGCAGCGCGGCGCCGAGGCGCGAGGCCTTGGGCCGCGAGGGTGAGTCGGGGCGTCGAAGGCACGCGCGGAACGTGAGCCAGGCGATAGCGAGGGCGGGCAGGGTGAGGAGATCGGCAGTGTCGGTACGAATGAGGCTAGGGCCGATGGCACGGGTGAGGAGTGCGGACGCCGTTCCGGCGCCCACTGCCGTGGCCTTGACGGCGACGAAGAGGATGCCAACGATGGCAAGGGAGGCCGCGGCCACGGTTTCTGGACGCGGCGCGCGGCCCTGGTCAGGGTGACGGGCGAGCCGGGCGACGGCTGCCAGCGCGACGGCCAGCAGGGCCGGCGCGAAGACGAGGCCTGCGACGTCGGAGAGCTTGCCCGTCCACCAGGTGCTGAACTCGGCCTTGAGCACGTGGTCGTTGAGCACGAGCACAGCGATCGCAACGATGCTGACGGGGTGGCGGAGCCAGGCGAGGGCGGTGGCGAGTGCGGACGGGGTCGCGCCCGGGTTCGCCGTGCCGTCGTCGGGCTTCCGCATCGTCGCGCCTCCTGACCACGAGGCTAGGGGAAGAGGCGTCCTGCGCGCAGGCCGCGAGACCGCATCGTGATCGAAGAGGTCGAGTCGTGATCCGGCGTGCGGAGCCGGGCGGATCGCGCTCGCCTAGGCGCCCGCCTGCGGTGGCGCCCACTGGAGGTATTCGGAGTCCTTCGTGTCGCGCGGGTCAGGGCCGTAGCGGTTCGGTCCGCGCGTGCCGCGCTGCAGCGTCATCATCGTGATGGCTACGGTGCCGATGGCGGGAAGCAGTAGGAGCCAGAACCACAGCCCGGATTCATTCGAGTCGTGGAGGCGCCGGACGATGACCGCGATGTGGGGGACAAGGGTCGCGGCGGCGATCGCGAACCCGACGACGATCACGGCGAGCAGGATGCGCGTGCCCGCGGTGTTCCCCGGGGCGTTGGCGTCGCCAAAGGTGTTCCCCGCCCAGAACAGCGTGGCCGCGACCAGGGCCTCCGCCAGGACGAACCACCAGTACTCGGCGGCGCTGGCGCGTCCGTCGATCTTCGCGTAGTTCCGGTAGACGCTCGCGATTGCCTCGAACATGTTCACGGGCCGTCTCCTCGCTACTTCGCCCGACGCACGCCGGACCCTCTTCTTGGAACCTAGCGGAGATAGGGGGCGAGGGCACGGTGGGGGAGGAGTGCGCGTGGGGCGGAAGAGAGCCGTCCATGCGGGCTCGCTCTGCCGCTAGTACCAGATAGCGCTCGGCACCCCATCCGAGAACACCTCGGGCGGCTCCGGCATCGCCACCGCCTCACCCCGCGCGTAGCGACGCGCCGTCCACGCCATGGCCGCCGCGTCGTAGACGGAGCGCGGCCGTGCCCACCGCGTCGAACGCCGAGCGCGGAAAGGAGATGCCCGCCGCCGCGAGCAGGTCTGCGCGGAGCATGAGCCCCGCCGCCGACGCCTTGCCGTGCGCGAGCGGGGCGTCGGGGATCCCGGCGGCGGTGCCGTCCGCGGTGACCGAGTGCACGCGGGCCATCTCCCGGAACGAGACCTCCGGGTGACCCTCCAGGAGGCGGGCCCGCGCGCGCGGGAGGTAGTCGTTCACCTCGAGGATCCGGTCGCGGATCGCGAACGCCTGCGCTGGGCTTGTTCAGACGCCAACGTCCTGGCCGCCGACGCTGCGGGAGGCGGCATCGGCCGACGCGCGGTCGGGCTCGGCGAGGGCGGCGCGGTTGGGGGTGGCGAAGACGCTCGACGCGCGCGGTCCGACGAAGGCGCGGGCGAGGAGGTCGGCCTGGCGCGGGCCGACGTCGGGGATGCCGATCGGGACGTCAACGACGATGATCTCGACGCCCCAGCGCTCGGTGGCTTCGGCCTCGACGACGGCGATATCGGGCGCGGTGAGCACGCCCGCGAAGCCGGACTCATCCAGCGCGACCGAGACCCAGCCGCGCTTGTAGGCGTCTACTCCGAGGACGGTCATGCGTTCATCGTGGCATGGAGGTTCGGCCCGTGGTCGAGCGTCCGCCGTGG
>CAZTJX010000114.1:4196-6038 GCA_964613755.1 uncultured Demequinaceae bacterium
GGTCATGCATTCATCATTGCGCCGTCGAGTAGCTCGTGTCAGCGAACCTAGAGGGTGAAGTCGAGGGCAACCCAGATCTGCCACAAGATGGCGCCGCCAACACACCAAGTGCCGATGACACCGAGCCACGTAGTCGCGACTCCCACGTAGGCCACGGCGAGTCCTCCGACGATCGATTCATGGAAACGTCCGTGTCGCCAGCCTCGTACGTCAGGGAACGCCTTCTTCGCGTAGGTGATCGCGATTTCTCGGTCTGCTGGCATCGTGAGGTTGACTGTGGTGAAGGCGCCTTGGCCCATTCCGGCGATGATGGCGAAGAGAACCGCCCAACTTAGCGTCGAGGTGAGATCGTGACGCGCCGAGTCGCCTGAGAGCGACGAGTTCACGAACCCGCTGATAAGGGCCGCAACGAGAATTGCGAAAGGCCACAGGATCGGACGCACGGCAGCGAGGAGAATCCGGGCGAGCCGGGCCCGGGGACGCGGCCGCACCGGCATGACGTTCCAGAGATACGGAACAGGCCAGACGACTGCGGTTGCTCCGATAATCAGCGCCCACCACGGGAGGGCGAGTTTTTGTGCCAAGCTCCCCCACGCGAGGCACACACCCGAAGAGAAAGCCACGAATCCGGCGAGGAAGTAGAACGGCGCTTTTGCGTCCCCTTCGCGAGACAGGAGTTCGGCGATGATCCAGCGCCGCTCGGTTCCGCCAGATCCCGAGACCTCGCGGCTTGCCTTGCTCACCACCGATTGCTTCGGATTCTTTGTTGTCGCCACGCTCATCGCTCCCTAGGTCCGCCCGGCCTCCGTGAGGGGTCAACGCTAGTATCCAACTAGTGCCTGACAGGCGCTCGGGGAGAGACGATGACGACTACGGTCACGCTGGACGACGTTCTCGCTGATCTGCGGGCGAACGCCACGGGCACCCGCGACAAGGGCACTCTGTTTGAGGACCTCGTGCGTGGATACCTCAAGACCGACCCCATCTACTCATCCGAGTTCGACAACGTCCAGACATTTGCGGAGTGGGCGGAACCCGGCGCGAAGAAGGACGTCGGGATCGACCTCGTCGCCACGGGACCGAATGGACGCGTCACCGCGATCCAGTGCAAGTTCTACGGGCCAGCGCGCACTGTCCAGAAGTCCGATATCGACTCGTTCTTCACGTTGTCCGGCAAGCACCCGTTCACGGACCGCCTCATCGTCACCACGACGGACCACTGGAGCGAGAACGCGGAGACCGCCCTCGCGGACCAGCAGATCCCGGTCACGCGCATCGGACTCCAGCAGCTCGCGGACAGCCCCGTCGAGTGGGCGCTGCTCCGCAACCTTGAGTATCCGGAGGAATTCGGCCTCAAACCCAAGAAGGAACTATGGCCTCAGCAGCGCAGCGCCATCGACGACGTCGTGGCCGGGTTCGCGACCCATGATCGCGGCAAACTCATCATGGCGTGCGGTACCGGCAAGACGTTCACAGCGCTCAAGCTCGTGGAGGAGACGGTCAAGCCCGGCGGGCGGGTGCTTTTCCTCGTCCCGTCCATCTCGCTCATGTCGCAGTCCATTCGGGTGTGGGGGAGCGAGCGTCAGGTTCCCATGCGGTTCTTCGCCGTGTGCTCGGACGCGGGCGTTGGCCGCACCCGCAAGGAGAAGGAGCTCAACGAGGACATCAGCGCGCACGACCTTGAAATTCCGGCAACGACTGATGCCGCCAAGGTCGTCGGACACGCGTCGGGCTCAGCCAAGGACGCGATCACCGTCGTCTTCTCCACCTACCAGTCGATCGCGGTCATCGGCGATGCGCAGAAGAGGGGGCTACCCGAGTTTGACCTCATCATCTGTGACG
>CAZTJX010000115.1:0-6016 GCA_964613755.1 uncultured Demequinaceae bacterium
CGCGAAGCGGCCGCCGTCGAGCTGGACCATCGGGCGAAGGTCCGGCGGGATGACGGGGACGCAGTCGAGGACCATCGCGGTCGCCGAGTTCGTCGTCGTGAGAAACGCGTTGACCACCTTGAGGCGCTTGAGCGCTCGGGTCTTTCGCTGGCCCTTGCCCGTCGCGATGATCTCGCGGAGCTTCTCCGCCTCGCCCTCGAGGTCGAAGGACTGGAGGCGCTTCTGGATCGCCTCGGCGCCCATCGAGCCCTTGAAGTACGAGCCGTAGCGACGGGACATCTCTCGGTAGAGGAGTTCGTCTCCCTCGAGATCCTGAACCTTGAGCCCAACGAATCGGTCGAAGACCTGGCTCAGCCGGTCCATCTCCTGATCCGCGCGCTTGCGAATGGCTGCCATTTCGCGCTCGGCGCCATCCTTGACCTTGCGTCGAGCATCGGCCTTGGCTCCCTCTGCCTCGAGCTCCGCCAGATCGGATTCGAGCTTCTTGGCCCGCTCCTCGATTGCGAGGTCACGCTGACCGGCGATGTGCTTCTTCTCCGCCTCAAGCTCGTTCCGGAGTGAAGGCAGATCCTCGTGGCGACCGTCGACGTCCACCTCGGTGACCATGTACGCCGCGAAATAGATGACCTTCTCGAGATCCTTAGGGGCGAGGTCGAGGAGGTAGCCCAAACGCGACGGGACCCCCTTGAAGTACCAGATGTGCGTCACGGGAGCGGCGAGCTCGATGTGGCCCATGCGCTCGCGGCGAACCTTGGACCGGGTCACCTCGACGCCACAGCGCTCACAGATGATGCCGCGGTAGCGGACGCGCTTGTACTTGCCGCAGCCACACTCCCAGTCCCGGGTGGGGCCGAAGATCTTCTCGCAGAAGAGTCCGTCCTTCTCCGGCTTGAGTGTCCGATAGTTGATCGTCTCGGGCTTCTTGACCTCGCCGTGCGACCAGTGACGGATGTCGTCCGCCGTCGCAAGTCCGATACGCAGTTGACCGAATTCGTTGGTGTCGAGCAAGGCTCTACTCCCCTAGATCTCGTCGATGCTCGAGGCATCGGGACGGCTGGACAGGGAAATGCCGAGGGACTCTGCCGCCTGGTAGGCGTCTTCCTCGGTCTCGCGCATCTCGACGATCTGGCCCTCGGAGTTGAGAACCTCGACGTTGAGACACAGCGATTGCATCTCCTTCATGAGGACACGGAACGATTCCGGCAGGCCGGGTTCGGGGATGTTCTGCCCCTTGACGATGGCCTCGTACACCTTGACCCGACCGAGCACGTCGTCCGACTTGATCGTCAGGAGCTCCTGGAGCGCGTACGCGGCGCCGTAGGCCTCGAGGGCCCACACCTCCATCTCTCCGAAGCGCTGTCCGCCGAACTGGGCCTTTCCGCCCAGCGGCTGTTGCGTGATCATCGAGTACGGACCGGTCGAACGTGCGTGGATCTTGTCGTCGACCAAGTGGTGGAGCTTCAGGATGTACTTGTAGCCGACGGCGACCGGCGCGGGGAACATGTCTCCCGTGCGACCGTCGTACAGCCTCGCCTTGCCGTCCGAACCCACGAGGCGCACGCCGTCGCGGTTGGGAAGGGCAACCGAGCGAAGTCCGTCGAGGACCTCCTCCTGGAGGCCATCGAAGACGGGGGTCGCCACGGGCGCTCCTGGCGGCGACTTCGTGGCGCCAGCGGGGAGCTTCTTCTTCCATTCCCCCTTGGCGTCCGTCGCGTCCCAGCCCTGGTGGGCGACCCACCCAAGGTGAGCCTCGAGCACCTGGCCAACATTCATGCGGCCCGGAACGCCAAGCGGGTTGAGGATGACGTCAACGGCGGTGCCGTCCTCGAGGAACGGCATGTCCTCGACCGGCAGAATCGTCGAGATGACGCCCTTGTTACCGTGGCGTCCCGCGAGTTTGTCGCCCTCCTGTATCTTTCGGCGCTGGGCGATGTAGACCCGGACGAGCTGGTTGACGCCCGCCGGAAGATCGTCGCCATCCTCATCGGAGAAGACGCGGATGTCGATAACCGTGCCCGCCTCCCCGTGGGGAACCTTGAGGGACGTATCACGGACCTCTCGGGCCTTCTCTCCGAAGATCGCGCGCAGCAGGCGCTCCTCCGGGGTCAACTCGGTCTCACCCTTGGGTGTCACCTTGCCGACGAGGATGTCGCCTGCACGAACCTCGGCCCCGATGCGGATGATTCCGCGCTCGTCGAGGTCGGCTAGACCCTCCTCCGAGGCGTTCGGGATGTCCCGCGTAATCTCCTCGGGGCCGAGCTTGGTATCGCGGGCATCGACCTCGTGCTCCTCGATGTGGATGGAGCTCAGGATGTCTTCCTGCACAAGGCGCTGCGAAAGGATGATCGCGTCCTCGTAGTTGTGACCCTCCCAGCACATGAAGGCGACGAGGAGGTTGCGTCCGAGCGCAAGGTCACCCTCGTCGGTCGCCGGACCGTCCGCGATGACGGAACCGATGACGATGCGGTCACCCTCGTCTACCACGACGCGCTGGTTGTACGACGTGCCCTGGTTGGAGCGCTCGAACTTGGCGATCCGATAGGACGTGGACGTGCCGTCGTCGTTCGCGACGACGACAAGATCGCTCGAGACCTCGGTGACGACGCCAGGCTTGGTCGCCAGGACCACGTCCCCCGCGTCCACCGCCGCGCGCCGCTCCATGCCCGTGCCGACGAGGGGAGCCTGGGCGCGGACGAGCGGCACGGCCTGGCGCTGCATATTCGCGCCCATGAGGGCGCGGTTGGCGTCATCGTGCTCGAGGAAGGGGATGAGGGCGGTCGCAACCGACACCATCTGTCGGGGCGAGACGTCCATATAGTCGACCGCCTGGGCCATCACGAACTCGACCTCGCCGCCGCGCGAGCGCACCAAGACGCGCTCATCGGTGAAGGTTCCGTCGTCAGTGATCGTGGCGTTCGCCTGCGCGATGACGAAATGGTCCTCATCGTCCGCAGTCAGGTAGTCCACCTTGTCGGTGACCTTGCCGTCCGTCACCTTGCGGTACGGCGTCTCCACAAAACCGAGCGGGTTGATGCGTCCGAAGGACGCGAGGGAGCCGATGAGACCGATGTTCGGGCCCTCCGGCGTCTCGATGGGGCACATACGGCCATAGTGCGACGGGTGGACGTCGCGGACCTCCATGCCAGCCCGATCGCGACTCAGGCCGCCAGGGCCGAGAGCGGAGAGACGACGCTTATGCGTCAGGCCCGCAAGCGGGTTGTTCTGGTCCATGAACTGCGAGAGCTGCGAGGTCCCAAAGAATTCGCGGATCGCGGCGACGACGGGACGCGTGTTGATCAGCGACTGAGGCGTGATCGCGTCGACGTCCTGGGTTGTCATACGCTCACGGACGACGCGCTCCATGCGCGACAGGCCCGTACGGATCTGATTCTGGATGAGCTCCCCCACCGCGCGGATGCGGCGGTTACCGAAGTGGTCGATGTCGTCCGTCTCAACGCGCACCTCGCGGGCCTTGCCTGCGAGCGTCTTGTGGTGGGCGTGCGCTGCGGCGATGTACTTCACCGTCGAGACGATGTCGTCGAGGCTCAGGACCGAGTCGGCCAGCGGCTTGTTGAGGCCGAGCTTCTTATTGAGCTTGTAGCGTCCGACCTTCGCAAGATCGTAGCGCTTCGGGTTGAAGTAGAAGTTGTCGAGGAGATTCTGGCCAGCCTCGATCGTCGGCGGCTCGCCGGGGCGGAGCTTTCGGTAGAGGTCGACGAGCGCCTCTTCCTTGGTCGAAACGGAGTCCTTGGCGAGAGTCTCGAGAACGGACGGGAAGTCCGCGAACGTCTTCTCGATCTGGTCCGCCGTCATGCCGAGGGCCTTGAGGAAGAGGGTGACGGGCTGCTTGCGCTTGCGGTCGACGCGCACGCCGACGGAGTCGCGCTTGTCGATCTCGAACTCGAGCCAGGCGCCGCGCGACGGAATGATCTTGGCCGTGAGGATGTCCTTGTCGGACGTCTTGTCTGGCGTCGACTCGAAGTACACGCCGGGCGAACGCACGAGCTGCGAAACGACGACGCGCTCCGTGCCGTTGACGATGAAGGTGCCGCGGGGAGTCATGAGCGGGAAGTCGCCCATGAACACCGTCTGCTGCTTCTCTTCTCCCGTGGTCCGGTTCTCGAACAGCGCCGTGACGAAGAGTTGCGCCGAGTAGGTGAAGTCCTTCTCCTTACACTCCTCGGGCGAGTGTCGAGGCTCTTCGAAGTACGGGTCAGAGAAACTGAGAGACATCGTGTCGCCGAAGTCGGAGATGGGCGAGATCTCCTCGAAGATCTCCTGGAGCCCGGCGACCTCGGGGACGTCGCTCCGACCCGCCTTCTTGGCCGACGTGACCCGCTTCTTCCAGATGTCATTGCCGAGGAGCCAATCAAAGCTCTCCGTCTGGAGTCCTATGAGGTTCGGGACCTCGATCGGTTCAGAGATCTGTGCGAACGAGATGCGACGCGATGCGCTGCGGTTGGCGATGGACGTTGCAGACGTGGTGCGCGAGGCAGCCAAAGGAGAGTCCTTCCCGACGATCCGTGGTGTGTCCGCGATGCCACAGCCACGGCTCCACCGGATCCCGGGGCAAGCCGCACGAGGCGGACGCACGCCGGGTAGGCATATGAGGGCAGGACAAAAGGCAGCGCAACTTGCGAGTGTACCGCACGACCCAACCCCTGTCCAGGGGCGGCCGCGGCCCCTCACCCTCACTCACGCTCGGGTTCGGGTCCTCGCTCTGCGCGCCTCGTCCAGGAAGCGCTGCGCCTTCAGCGATGAGCATAGACCAGCCCACCGGCGCGCCCGCAAGCGCGTCGACGTTTCAGGGGATAACGATTCGGCGCCGATTCGCCGCCACTCTCGGTAGGTACGCGAAAAGCCGGGATCCCGTTCTCGCGGGATCCCGGCCTTTCGGTACGACCAGGACTACTTGAGCGTGACCTTGGCGCCGGCGCCCTCGAGGGCCGCCTTCGCCTTCTCGGCCTCGTCCTTCTTTGCGCCTTCGAGGACGGTCTTGGGGGCCTCATCCACGAGGGCCTTGGCGTCTCCGAGGCCGAGGCTCGTGAGGGCACGAACCTCCTTGATGACGGCAATCTTCGCCGCACCAACCTCGTCGAGGATTACGTCGAACGTGTCCTTCTCCTCGGCCTCGTCGGCCGGGGCCCCACCCGCGGGGCCGGCCGAGGCAACCGCGACGGGCGCGGCTGCGGTGACCTCGAAGACCTCTTCGAACTTCTTCACGAACTCCGAGAGCTCAATGAGGGACAGTTCCTTGAACGCTTCGATCAGTTGATCGGTGGTCATCTTCGCCATGATGGCATTCCTTCCTATTCCTGCATGAAGCAGAGAGTGACGGTGGTACGGCTAGGCCGCGTTTTCCTGCTTCGCACGCAGGGCGTCTATGGTGCGCGCCGTCTGAGCGAGCGGCGCTTGGAACATGTACGCCGCGCCGAACAGGGAAGCCTTGAAGGCGTTCGCTGCCTTAGCGAGGAGCACATCGCGGGACTCGAGGCTTGCGATCTTCTGGACCTCTTCGGCGGACATCAGTACGCCCTCGAAGATCCCGCCCTTGATGACGAGTGCGGGGTAGTCCTTGCTGAAGGTCTTGAGGCCCTTCGCGGCCTCCACCGGATCACCGGTGACGAACGCAATGGCCGTGGGTCCCACGAGGAGGGCATCGAGGCCCTCCACGCCGGCTTCCTTGGCCGCGAGCGCCGTCAGCGTGTTCTTGGCAACCGAGTAGGTTGCGGCGCCGCGGATGCTGTCGCGCAGCGTTGCGAGCTGCGGGACGGTCAGGCCGCGGTACTCGGTGACGTACACGGCCACGGATGCGCGGAACTTCTCCGCCATCTCGCCTACCGATGCCACCTTGCTTGGCGTCGCCATTGTTGTCCTTCCGTTGGTGCGACCTCCGGACCCGAGGCGCCTCTCAACGAAAAAGCCCCGCGCAGGGGCGGGGCGTCGGGGATACGCGCTTGCGCGCGAACCTCGCACTCTCTCCTGCGCTGGCTCCCGTTGCGGGGACTTCGGTCCG
>CAZTJX010000116.1:0-5956 GCA_964613755.1 uncultured Demequinaceae bacterium
GGGTGCTCGCCTCGGCGGCGCCCCTGATGTGAATCCCATGCTCTCGGAGACGAACTGCCACATGGTCGCCCGTCACCCCAAGTTGTCGACCGATTTCGGCACACGATGTGCCTTCCGCGTACATGCGAATCACGTGAGGCACCTGCTCGGGTGCGAGACCGTCCTTGCGAAGAAGCAGGCCGCTTCGCCGAAGCAGTCGGCTGACGGTGGCCATACGGCATCCAAACTCCTCGGCCAGGTCGTAGGTCGTCGCGCCTTCCTGTACCGCTCGATCAGCTGCGTGATGTGTTGAGGCTTCAGGCGGGTCTGATGCTGACCTGCTGGCGGAGCGTCCTCAAGCTCAGGCTCCGGAATCGGCCTGGATACGAGCGGTCGAACCTCGCTCGCCAGGTCACCCTGTCACCGAATCCTGCACCGGTCCCTCTTGAGCGTCGTTGGTTCGAGCCCAGCGTTGAGCAACGAGAGTGCGAGCATGTCCGACGACGTCACGCCATCTACGAATCTCGCGCCGTCCCACCGGTGTCCGACACGCCCGCGCCAGCGGCAGAAGTGAGCGCTGCTCTACAACGTAGGTCGATCGGGCTGCTTGCACGCACGGAACTTAGTTGGAGGCGGCGACTTCTGTTGCCTTCTTGGGGATTCGCGGAGCACGTGCGGAAGCGCTCAAGCCGCGGCTCGCGACATGCGTGTTCGCCAGGACAGGTAGTCCGTTCTGTGATTCAATTCATACGTTCAATCACACTTAGAGGGGAAGATCTGATGAACAAGACCAAGGGTCGAGTATCCGCCATGGTGCTGGGAATCCTGGCTACGGGTGGGATCCTCCTGGCGGGAGCGTCGGCGGCCTCGGCGTACTACTACAGTGACGACGTTTCATTCGGTGACAGTGGCTGCAACCACTACGGGTTCTCGAGGTATGACAGCAACAAGGCTCCGTCTGTGGTCGCGTTTACGATGAACGCAGGACCTTCGGGGGGCGAGTGCAACTTCAACAAGACGGCCGTTCACTACTTGTGCGCCCCTGGCTCGTACACCTCGGGCTATGGCGTCGTGTACGCCTACGGTGGATTCAGCCACCAGGGTGGCAAGCACAGCGGTGGCGTGGTCTACAAGTGCACCTACTTGCCGATGAGCCCGCGCTAGTGACGCGAAGGCGGCTCCTCGCCGTTGCGGTGGCCGCTGCACTTTCGCTCGCCGGGTGCGCGGGCGAAAGTGCAACCCCGCGCTTCTCCGGTGTGTTCGGCTCTCTCTACGAAGACGCGCTGAACACGGACCTCGGCGAAGATTCTCAGACTCTCGAGTTCCTCGAAGATGGTCAAGTGACACTTGAGGAGTATCGCCAAGCGTTTGCGAACTCGCTTGCCTGCCTCAATGCGCACGGTGTGTTCACGCAGGAACCCTACGTGAACAAGTTCGATGGGTGGAGACTGATGTGGGAGCCGGATGTCGAACGCTCGAACCCTGAAGGTGGTGAAGACTGGTCCGCGATCTGCTCGCAACAGCACACGTTTCACGTTGAGATTGGGTATTCGCTCGTTGCAGACGATCGCGTCGACGCGCGGCTCCTTGCCCATGCGAGCGAATGTCTCGAGTCAATTGGTGGGGCGCTCTCGGGATCCGAGCGTTCAATTGCCGATCTGACAGAATCGACCGGTGACGGCGAACAGGTACGTTCGTGCCTCTTCGCCTCGCTGGAAGAGATCTATCCCGGCGAGACCGCTGCGTATGTCGAGCCGCCGTAGGCCGGCCACCGGCAGCAGTTCAACTGCGCTGGCGGCATCGTATCTTGGCGCGTTGTTGTGGTTGGCCCTGCCGATCGTGGCATTGTGGTTGCTCTGGGAAGAGTCTGGGAATGTCAGCCTCTCCGAACCGTCCGCGATTGCGATCCCTGCGGAAGAGCCGCCAGCGCAGATCTCGGAGCCTGCGGACATCGTGCTCGTTTGGAGCCAGCCGCAAGCGGTGTTTGCCCCGACTTGGCACGGCACCACACAGATGGTATTTGTCGAACCCGGCGCGATGGTCACTAGTGGCACGGAGGTCGCCGTGATCGACAATGTCGTGCGGGTTGCGTGGAGCACCGAGGTTCCCTTGTTCAGGGCGATTGCGTGGGGTGACGAAGGCAGAGATGTCGCTGCCCTCAACCAGTTCCTGGCCAGCCAGGGGCTTCCTCACAACAGTGGTGACCAAGCGCTCTGGTCGACGGTACAAGGGATCAAGCGGTACGCGGAACGAATCGGAGCCGGTTCGACGAGTGCATTCGACCACACGTGGCTCGTCTATCTCGAAGAGTCGTTTGTGGTGTCCGAAGTCGACGGTCTCTCCGTTGGGGCGCCTGCGCCAGCGCCCGGAAGCGAGATACTAATCGGCGAGTCGAAACTGACGTCGGCCTTCCTCGCGGAACCGCTCGCGACTGGAGTAGATCCGCAGAGCGTCGTCGCCACGGCAATGGCCATTGACTCGACACAATCGCTCGTGTTTCGGAACACGAGACTGTCCGTCGATCAAGACGGCGTGGTCGATCTGAGCTCGTTGGGACACTTCGTCAATGGGGGCGGCCTCCGCCCTGGCGAGTTGCGGGTGGGTGCTCGGGTGGAGACGACCGTGCCGTCGGGCACTGTAGCGATCCCATATGGAGCGATCGTGCAGGATGACGGGCAATCATGTGTGGCGGTTGCGGCGGGAGACGGATTCGAGGTCGCCGCGGTTGAACCTGTGCTGCCCGGCCCGGGCCGCGCGTACGTCTCGGGCGATGTTCGGCTTGGTGAACTCGTGATAGTCCCTCCGCCTCACTCTGACTGCTCAATGGTGGAAGCTCGGTGATTGAAGTCGCGGGCCTGGCGCTCTCGATCGGCGACCGAGTGCTCTTCAGCGGTCTGGATCTCAATTTGCGACTCGGCACCATCACCGCGGTTCTTGGCCCGTCCGGCGTTGGGAAGACAACGCTCCTGGGTGCTATCGCCGGACACGTCTCGCCGAGCCACGGGACCATCGCATTGCCAGCAGGGACCAAGGTCGCCTGGGCTCAACAGAACTCGCCCATGTTGGTCCGTAGGAGTGTGATCGACAACGTCGCCTTGGGGGCCGAATGCGTCGGAGCGCCGGAGCGAGAGGCCACCGAGGAGGCGGTCGACGCGCTTCGAGTGGTCGGCCTGTCGGAAATCGGGGGAGTGCGGGCAGGGAAGCTGTCGGGTGGCGAGCGCCAACGGGTCTCGGTCGCAAGAGCGCTTGTGAGCGGCTCGAGTCTCATCCTTGCCGATGAACCGACGGCTTCGCTTGATCCCGAGAGCAAGGAGCGCGTTGTCGATGCACTCCGGGGCGCGGCTAGCCGCAACCGGTGTGTCGTAGTCGCCACCCATGATCCGGAAGTGGCGCTCGTCGCTGGGGAGATGGTGAACCTTTCGAATTACGTAGGGGATCGGGCGGGAAGGTGAGCTTCCGTCGACTTGCTTCCGAGGTTCTGCGCAACCTGTGGGCCCGCCCCTCACTATCTGTCACCGTTATGCTCGTTGCCGCGCTCGTTGGCTTGAGTGCGACCGTCTGGTCGACGACGGAAGCGTCCCGAATTCAGGCGGAGTGGGATGTACAGGTCAGAGCAGGCGCATTCACACTGCGGGCAGTTGACGCGTTTGGCGATCCCCTAGACGCGACGAGATGCGACGAGATTTCGCAGATTGACGGAGTTGAGCACGCGGGAGCGGTGCTTAGCGACCTAGTCTACGGAGTCGTCGGACAACCTTCTCGACAGGTCTTCGTTTCAGAAGTCACTCCCGGGTACATTCCGGTCGCGTTTCCGGGCGAAGCCGACGTCGAGGGCCCCGGTGTTCTGTTCGGGCGGGAGGTTGCCGAAACACTGGGGATTCTGCCGCACGACGAGGTTACGCTTGTGGCTCGCGGCAGCGAGCATAAGTCCACGCTTCCGGTCGATCGGATCGCAACGACCGCGAGCCGGATACCTGGGTCCGGCTCTTCTGTGTTTGTTGCGATGCAGGCGAGCGGGACAACTAGTGAGTGTCTAGTTCAGGCGGATCCGGAAGCCGTTGACGCGGTCGCGATCGTTCTGGAGGGATGGTTTGACGGCCGAGTCATGGTCGTCGCACCCGTTTGGCCGGGGGATGACACTCGCTTCGATCCTGAAGAAGCGCTCGACTTCCGCGCAACTCGATTTGCGGGCCTGATTGCGGGATTGGCATTGCTGGTCTTGCTTGGGCTCACGTGGGTAGTGAGGCGCAGCGAGTTTGCACTGTACCGACTGCTTGGCCTTGGGACGCGCGACGTGGTGGCGATGGGGGCCTTCGAAACCTTGCTTCTGGCCGCCGCCCCATTCACCGCATCTGTAGGTGTCACGGCGATGGCATACTCGAATTCGATGGTGCCGCTCGCGTTCGAGACGCTCTCACGAGATCTCGCAGGTGTCTACCCGGTTCTCTTGCTCGCGCCGCTGGTGGTCCTCGGACTTATTCGCCTCGTCCGGCCGATGTTGGTGCTGCGCGAAGGGTGAAGGCAAGCGATGGCAGTGGAGTCAACCCCGCTTCTCCGGACCCGTGACTTTGACCTGTCCTAGGGTTTCCGGACAGTTGTGTTGTGGTCGTCAGGCTGCCGCGGGGGCGGCGGTCTGACGTGTTTCGTACTCTACTGGGCTGAGGCATCCGATCGCCGAGTGGCGTCGGATCAGGTTGTAGAAGCCTTCGATCCATTCGAAGATCGCGGACGCGAGCTCGTCCTGCGTGGCCCAGGATCGCCGCTCGAGGAGATCGGTCTGCATCGATCCGGAGAGCGAGTTCCGCGTGGACCAGGAGCACCCCACAGGCTCCGCGGGACGCGGCATGAACGTCACGGACGTCGTTGGCCAGGAACGCCGCCTCAAGGGCCCTGGCCGACAGGCCACGTCGCCGCCATTCGTAGAATCCCGACCGCGACACCTCAAGCGCCCGGCACGTCACCGCCACCGGGAACCCGGTGGCGGCAAGTTCGAAGATGAGCCGGAACCCTATTTCGGGGGGACGCTCTCTTTCGCGAAGTAGGCACTGGCTCGTTTGAGGATCTCGATCTCAATCGCCTGGACCCGGTTCTCCCGGCGAAGGTGCACCCACTCGGCATGCTCGTCCGACGTCACTTCGGCACGGCGTCCGTGATCAACGTCAGCCACTGCCATCCACCTCCGCAACCCGGACTCGCTGATCCCGAGATCACTCGCGACCTGAGCGATCGGCTTGTCGCCTGACCGCGCCGACTCGACCGCTCGACGACGAAACTCTGCAGGCTTCGCAGCAGGCCTCCTGAACTCCTTCCCCGAAGCGATTCTCGCTCCACGATCGGTGACCGGAAGACCTCTAGGACAGGTCAGTCGCTTCGACGGCGCCCCTGATCGGAATTCCGTGCTCTCGGAGACGATCGCCTACGTGGTCGCCAGTCACCCCAAGCTGTCGACCAATCTCAGAGCACGATGTCCCCGCCTCGTACATGCGCATCACTTGAGGCAGCTGCTCGGCTGCCAGACCATCCTTGCGAAGGCGTAGGCCGCTTTGCCGCAGCAGACGGCTGACGGTGGCCCTGCGACACCCAAACTCTTCCGCCAATTCGTAGGTCGTCGCGCCTTCCTGGTACCGCTCTATGAGCCGCGTGATCTGGTGAGGCTTCAGACGTGTTTGATGCTGGCCTGACGGCGGAGCGGATTCAACCTTGGGCGCGGGCGTCGGCTCAGATACGAGGGCTCGAACCTCGCTCGCCAGGGCACGAAGGTGTTCTCCAGTGTTCGCAAGCGAACACCTCAGGCCCACCAACACGGGTTCTTTAGAACCCTGACCATTGACTTCGGAGACCTCACAGCGCTCGTCGGCAAGAATGACGCTGGCAAGTCCTCGGTGCTCGAAGCACTCGCGATGTTCTTCGACGACAAGAAGTACAAGCCCGACGGCGACGACGCCGCGAAGCATGGCGATCCACGGGACATGTCGAT
>CAZTJX010000117.1:0-5946 GCA_964613755.1 uncultured Demequinaceae bacterium
CGCGCGAATCCGCAAGAGCCTCGAGAAGAAGGAACAGGGTTTCACCCTGATCGAACTCCTCGTCGTGATGATCATCATTGGGATCCTGGCGGCCATCGCCATCCCCGTCTTCCTGAGCCAGCGCAAGAAGGCCCAGGACACCGCCGCGAAAGCCGACGTCTCGACGCTCGGTAAGGAAATCGCGACCTACTATGTCGACAACACGGGACTTCCGACCGTGACTCAGTCCTTCGTCGATGGCAAGTACTACCTTGAGGGCTCGAACATCGGCAACTACTCGCTGAACGTCGTGCTCCACACGTCCGCGGCGAACAGCCCCTGGGGCACGGGTGCCACCGACTGGTGCATCTATGTCACCAACGACGACGGCGACCAGGCCGTGACCGGCTACAAGTATTCAGCCGCGGGTGGTCTCGAAGATGGCACCTGCCCGTAGGAAGCACCTTATGATTGAATCCTGACGCGGGTTCGCTCGCACAGGAGCATCAACCACTCGTCGGGGGTGGGGACCCATCTGGGACCCCACCCCCTCACGGGTGAAGAGGGAAGGGTGGTGGGTCCACGGTGAAACCGAGGCTTGAGGGGATCATCGACCGCCGCCTCGCGCTCCGAGACGGGGGATTCAGCCTGATCGAACTCGTCGTCGCGATGATGATCATCGCGGTCGTCCTCCTCCTTCTCGTCGCCGTGCAGATCTCCGCCGCGATTACCGTCGCCGAAGCCCGCAAGCTCCAGCAGGCCACCGCGTATGCGAACGAGGCCGCCGAGCAGATGCGTTCGATCCCTTGGAACATCCTCAGTCGCGGGATGTACTACGACTTCGTGGCGGAGGCGGGTGGAGACTCCCTCGTTGTTGGGGGGAATCTCAAGGTCGACGGCGAAGACGTTCCCCTGATCATTGCAGGGGTAGGGGACGACGGCACAGGGACGAGCCAGAACCTCGCCATCCCCGCGTTGCCGCTGTATTCCTCGACCGGCTCCAACAAGCAGGTCCGCACGGACCCCTCCCTCGTCGGTATCGAATTCACCGTGAAGGCCTACGTCGTCGACTCTAGCGGCACGGACAAAGGGAACATCGTCCGCTTCGCCGTGGTGGTGGAGTGGCCCGGCAAGCGGGGCGCCGTGAATCGAACGACGCTGTGGTCAGAGGCCTACCGAGGGGGCGACACGACGTGCGGTAGCGCCGCCACCCAGCCCTTCCTGGCCGCGTGTCAGGCGAACCTTGACGCGTCCGCGAACTCGGGTAGGGTCTCAGTCGCGGTCTCGGCTCACGACGCGCCCGCCCCCCCCGCCGCCGAGACCCCTCAGCCCGTCGTCGCGTCGGGCACCGTGTACGCGATGGACATGGACACCGCGACCGCCTCCGCTACGCTCCGCACCCAGCAGGTGAGTTTCCTCGACGCGTTGGTCGAGTATGGCGGAAGCTCGACGTACGACAACTCCGTGTGGACGAGGCACGGCTACCCCGTGTTCGAGATGCACGCGACCGACGACGCCTCGAACCCGAACGGGTGGCCCGCCACAGACGGGCCGACCCTTTATACCCAAGTCGCCACTCAAACCGAGCCTTTCGAGAATGAGACGAGGGTGCAAAGCGCGGGCACGCCCAAGCTCGATTTCCAGATGCGGTCCGACTACAACCGACGGTCGTCGAGGACGGCATCTACGGTGAACTCGTGCCAGGCAGGAGTCTTCCCCCCAGGGGCGCCGTGCGCCATCGCGACCATCGACAACGACAACACGAGTTTACTGTCCGGCTCGGGGTACCTGCTGCTGTACTTCAACGGGTCGACAGACTCGAGCGATCTGATTCGCCTCTCGCGTCGGCTGAGCGAGGACGGCGGAAACACGGACAAGGCGTGGGTTGCACGCTTCACATCAGGTGCCCCCGGATCCGCGGCGACCGGCTGTCAGACCCTCACGGGCGCGGGTTGCGTTGCCGCGGGGGCCGAGCGCACCAACGCCGACCTCTACCTGGGAACCCTGTTCGACTCGTCAAACTACTGGAGCAGCGGTCAGTCTACGGTTGCGAAGATCACGGGAAACGGCTCGTGTACGCACTACGAGGACAGCGTGCGAGTTGAGCGTGGGAGTAGCCAGACGACCACGGCGCCGGTGGTACACCGATGTGGCAGGGTGACGTACTGGAACGGCACCACGATGCAATCCGCGGACTTTGACGAGACGACGAGCACCACGTACACCACCGAGCCCGTCACGTGGGACGACGCAGGTTACACGGTGACGGCGACGATGCAGATTCATATCCAACCGTCCAGCGTCGACGACCTGGATCCCCTCGACACGACGAACTGCATCACGGATGCGTGCTCGGTCATCGCCAGCTCCGGCTCCATCCTGATCACTAGCGAGTATCTGATCGAGTACCCGGGCTACGAGACGCACGCGCTCATCGTCACGACGACGGTCACGGGATCCTCGGCGTCGGCTTCGTTCAAGGCGGCACCCAGTGTCTAGCCTCGAGCGGTCTCAGCCTCGTCGCCGCGACGAGGGGTACTCGCTGACGGAGTTGCTCGTCTCGATGACCGTTTTCAGCATTCTCATTGGGATCACGTTCGGCCTGCTGATCCAGATGACGTATCAAAGCAAGGACACGCTCGCCCGCGTTCGCGCCATCGAGGAAGCCAAAATCGGGATATCGCAGATTGACCGCCAGGTCCGATCCGGCAACGTTATCCTCGATCCCGGGCTGGAGACCTTCTCGAACTCCGGGGTCGACAAGTGGTTTTCCATGCGCATCTACACGCAGGTCGACGGGACCTTCAAGTGCGCCCAGTGGAGGGTCAACGACTTCGATGGCGACGGCTTCGGCAACCTCGAGTTCCGGAGCTGGTCGCCCGGCACGCCGTCGGACGTGACGCCGTGGGCCGTCGTCGCGCACAACCTGGTCAAGATGGATGTGGCGCCAACAGACGAGGACGACATCATTCCCGGCCAACCCGAGACGTGGCCCCCCTTCTGGGTGGATCCCTCAGTAGGCGCCGGCACCGAGTCTCAGTTCGTGCGCGTCACGCTAAGGCTCAAGGACCCATCCGAGCGCGAAGGGGCCAAGGCCACGTCCGTGTCGACGGTTATTACCGGACGCAATACCATTTTTGGCTATACGGCCGACCACTGTTCGACCGTGCCATCTCCCGACTAGCCGCCATCGATGACAGAAACAGAGGCAAGATCATGATGAGGTACATTCGCCGGACACGGGCCGGGAGCGACGCGGGTAGCGCGCTCGTCGCGGCCATCGGAGTGGCAGTCGTCGGTATCGCCTTGAGCACGGTCGTAGTGTCCCAGGCGATCATCGTCATGAACGACGCGGCACGTGACCGCGTGCGAACCGTCGAGATTCATGCGGCCGAGGCCGGGCTTGACTCGTCACTCAAGCTTCTGGAAGTCGAGACTCCCTGCACGGGGGTCATGGACGTCGGAGAGGCCCCGAATGCCGTGAGCGTTGCGGTGGAGTTCGAGTACTTCGACGAAGACGGGCAGTTGACGTGCACCGACGGGACTCTCTCGGGAGTGCCGACGAAGGCGCGGGTTACGTCTACGTCCACGGCTGACTCTGCGGCCTCGGGGGGACTGTCGCCCACGCGGCGGATTCAGGCCGAGGTCAACCTTGTCCCCCAGACGGTTCCGAGCATGGGCGCGGCCATTTTCGCGGGCGTTGCGTTGAACACCAGCAACGGCGGCGAGGTGAGGCCGCTCGATCCGGCGAATCCGGCCCAGGTCTGGGTCGAAGGCACGAGTGACTGGAACTGCCAGAATGGTTTTACTTTCGTCGGTGACGTGATTGTCACGGACGCGGCCTCGAACCAAATCACGAACGGGTGCTACATCGACGGCAATCTTTGGGTCAGGAACATCCTTCACGCCAACAGCCACCCGACCATCACGGGGGACGTCGTGATCTTCGAGGGGGACCTCGACGTGTGGAACAACCCCTTCTTCGGCGGCGACATGAGCGTCGGGGGCGGGTTGGATGATTGGGGCTGGCCCCATGGCAACTACACGTTGGTCGGGACGGCGTGCTCCAACGGGTCCACCCTCGAACCCGATTGCGGACCCCTGCCGGAGTACACGGCGAAGGGCTTGGCCGAGGTGGACTACTACCCGAGCGACTGGGACGGGTTCACGGAGAAGACCAAAGAACAGTGGGGGGAAGACGTTGTTAGCCAACTGACCTTCAAGAACACGTGGGCGGAGCCGCAATTCCTTGCGAATCCGTGTCGCATGGACAACACCCTTCCGAACAACGTCAAGTTGCCTGCAGGGAATTGGATCTACGACCTCCGCAGCTGCGACTTCCAATCGAGCAACACGCGTGTGATCGAGGTCAACGGCGACGTCGCAATCTTCGCCAGGAGTTTCACGACGTCGAACCAGTTCCTGCTGAAGTCCGGCGACGGCGAACCGCACAAGGTGTGGTTCATTGTTCCGGACGGTGGGACCGAGGGGAACGGCATTGCCGAGTGCTCTGCGAGGGGTACCTATATGCCGGGCAACATCCAGTTCTCCAACCAGAACGAAATCGCGGAGGACATCGAGTTGTTCGTCTATACACCGTGCACCGCCAACATCTCCAACAAGTCGGATCTGCGCGGGCAGATCTATGGTGCGACGGTCAATATCGCCAACAACTTCACGCTGTTGTATGCGGGAATGGGCATTCCGGGCGTCGACCTCAACGGCCCTCCGACCACCTCGCCGGGGGGATACTCGGTGGAGATTGCCAGCAAGCACGAGACTTCGAACTAGCATCACAACGTGATTCTTGTTGCGGTCGTTCTCTTTGGCCTGGCCTGGGGTTCCTTCGCGAACGTCCTCATCGCGCGCGTTCCGGGAGGCGAGGACTGGGTTCGCGAGCCGAGCCATTGCCCCAAATGTGGGCACGCGATCGCCTGGTATGACAACATTCCGGTGCTCTCGTGGCTTCTGTTGTCGCGGCGGTGCCGACACTGCAGGCGACGCATCTCCGCGAGGTACCCTCTGGTGGAGATCGCCGTCGCCGCGCTCGCGGGCGGCGTCTACCTCGCGTTCGGGGCGTCGTTCCTCGCGCTCGCCCTGGCGTACCTAGCCTTCATCAGCATCGTCCTCGCCGCGATCGACCTGGACGTCCATCGCCTGCCCGACGCGATCGTTCTTCCCGCCTATCCGGCGCTCGTCGTGACGCTCGCGGGCGACGCCGCTGTCGCGGGGGAGTGGTGGCCGCTCGCGCGGGCCGGGGTGGGCGCCGTCGCTCTCGCTGGATTCTACTTCGTCATGCTTCTGATCAACCCCCGCGGAATGGGCCTCGGCGATGTCAAGACCGCAGGCGTGCTGGGGCTGGCGCTCGGATACCTGGGCTGGGCTCAACTCGGGGTGGGCGCGTTCTTCGGGCCGATGCTCGGTGGACTTGCGGTTCTTCCCGGCCTTGTGGTCGGCCGCCTCTCGATGAAGGCGCGGATTCCGTACGGCCCGGCGCTGCTCGCGGGGGCATGGACCGGGATCTTCGCGGGCTCCGCACTGTTTGGGATGTACGTGAGAATGTTCACATAGTCACTCACGACATGGTGGCTGTGTGCCGATAGTCTGATAGTCGGTTGACGAAGGGAGAGTCGTGGCGGTTCGCGTGATCGGACTCGATATCGGCACGACCCACGTCCGTGCGGCGGAGGTCGAGCACTCCGGGCGCGGTCCGGGTAGCGGACACGCGACGCTCGTCAAGTATGCGGAGCTCGCCCTCCCCGCGGGAGCCGTGAGCGACGGCGAGATCAACGAGGTCGCCACGGTTGCGTCGACGCTCAAGCGACTCTGGTCGAAGGGACACTTCTCCCACCGCAACGTCATCTCCGGAATCGGCAATGGTCGGACGGTCGTACGCGAGATGGACGTGCCCTCGCTTCCGTTGCCGCAGGTTCGCCAGTCGCTCCTATTCCAGACGGGGGAAATGCT
>CAZTJX010000118.1:0-5900 GCA_964613755.1 uncultured Demequinaceae bacterium
AGGGCATGGACGACGTCGAGGACGCTCGTCGGCCGTGTCAGCGCGACGTACAGGTCGCCAGGGCGTAGCGCGATGGTCGTAGGCTCGACGACAACCGTGACATCGAACTCCAGCCCCTTGGCGTCGCGGGATCCGAGTATGCTCACCGGCGCCGCGTCCTCCGCCTCTCGCTGGGGGCCGTCCGTTGAGGGAGCGGCACCGAGGGAACGGGCCGAGTCCACATCGCCGTCGGGCACGATGAGCGCGACGCGACCGCCTCCGCTCGTAGCAAGGCGCGCGGCGTGGGAGCGGGCGTGCTCTACCCCAGTCGAGATCGGATCGTCGGCGCGCGTGATGGTCACGGCGTTCTCGATGTCGCGCGCCGCCACCAGTTCGCTCACGGGCAGTCCCGCAGCGCGGCCGAAGGCCTGGGCGACCTCCGCAACGGCTGCGGGTATCCGATAGCTGACCGTCAGATCGCGCTGAGTCCAGTGCTCGCCGAAGACGGGATCGAGCATGTCGGGCCACCATCGGGCACCCGAGCTCGATGCCGTTTGCGCGACATCTCCCACGATCGTGAAGGAGCGCCTCGGGCACCGCCTGAGGAGCATGCGCCAGGCCATCGGGGAAAGTTCCTGCGCCTCGTCGACCACGATGTGACCATAGGTCCACGTGCGATCCTGCGAGGCGCGCTCCGCGACGGTGAGACGTGTTCCTCCCACCGCCATTCGTCGCGCGAGATCCTTCGCGGTCATCATTCCCCCGCCACCGAAGGTCGTAAGGACCTGCTTCGCGAAGTCCACCTCCTCGGCGGAGACGTCTCGCGTCGGTTGCTTTGCTCCCGGCATATCGCCGAGCAGCTCGGCGGCCTCGTCGAGGAGCGGCACGTCCGCGTCGGTGAACGGAGCGGTGGCGGGTCTCACGAGCATTGCGCGCTCGGCTCTGGCCATTTTGGGAGCCGCGTGGTCGAGAAGATAGGGGCGCGAGAAGAGATCGGCGAGGAGGCGCTGTGGCGTGACCGGAAGCCAGGCCAGATTGAGGGCGATCTTCACTTCGCGACAGTCCCGAATGTCGCGTTCGATCTCCCGCATGTCCTCGGCAGCGAGGCCCGAGTCCAGTTGCTCCGCGAACTGAGTCGCGAGCCGCCCCACCATCTCCTTCGCGAAGGTTGCGCGAGCAACATTGTGCTGGGCTCCGTCACGTCGCGCCCGCGCCTGGGCTTCGGCGATATCGGCGCGGCGAATGACGATGGTTCGACTATCGATCGAGATCTCTTGGTCGGCGCGAGGTAGGCGTTGCCTCTCGCGGACGGCGTTGGCGATCATGCGTGCCATGGCGGGGCGACCCTTGATCGCCGCGATCGCGTCGTCCTCCCGTGTCGACGTGTCGACACCCCGTGTGAGCCCCGAGAGCGTGGTGGCAATCGCTCCGGTTTCGCCGAGGGATGGCAGGACTTGGTCGATGTAGCGCAGGAAGGAGGGTGAGGGGCCGATGATGAGAACACCGGACGACTCGAGTTGCTCGCGGTGGTGGTACAGAAGGTATGCCGCCCGGTGCAAGGCGACGGCGGTCTTGCCTGTCCCTGGGCCGCCCTGGACAACCAGCGCGCCCGATAGCGGCGCACGAATCGCCGCGTCCTGCTCCGATTGAATCGTCGCGACGATGTCCGTCATCTTGCCCGTCCGGCAAGCGGCGATCGCCGAGAGGAGGGCGCCCTCGCCCGCGAGTTCTGTGTTGCCACCGGATTCCTCGAGGGCGCGAATGTCGAGGACGTCGTCCTCGACAGCGGTCACCTTCCTACCACGCGTCGTCAAGTGGCGTCGGAGGACGACCCCAAGGGGCTCGGCGGCAGTCGCGGAGTAGAACGCGCGAGCCGCAGGGGCCCGCCAATCGGTCAGGAGAGGGGCATGCTCGGTATCCGACAGGCCGATGCGACCGACATAGAGGCGCGTCCGATCGGCGAGGTCGAGCTTGCCGAAGCACAGCCGATCCTCGACGGCGTCCAGCTGTGCGATGCGGTCCTGGTACAGAGTCGAGAAGGCGTCCCGTTCGGAACGGTTCTGAGGGGAACCCGAAGGCCCCGCGCGCCGCCACGCGGCGAGCCGGGTCTTCGCCTCCGTCCGCACAGCGTCGAGTCGGGCAAACATGACGTCGAGCGCGGCCTGCTCGGCGTCGATTCCGTGCGGATCGTTCATGGGGCGGTGCCCTTCGCGAGCGAGGCGGCGGAAATGGTGGCCATCCATTATGCCAAGAGCGAGCACCCTTGACTGTCCGAACCCCCATGGAGACCTCGGCGCCATGCGACAATCGACGAAATGGATGACGAACTCCTGACCTGGCACGACGAGGGGCTTGCAGCGTGGGAGAAGGCCCGGCACGGGGATTCTCGCGTCTTGCTTCACTCCCTTCGTGGCTTCATCGACGCGGGCCACGCGGGCCAGATTCTGGTCACGCAACTCCTAAGCGATTCCGAACCCGTGACCGTGGCGACCTTCGACGTCGATCGTCTTCTTGACTATCGTTCGCGTCGCCCGGAGATGGTTTTCAGCGTCAACGCCTGGACCACGTACGAAGAGCCCTTCCTGAGGGTTGACATGATCACGGACGCCGAGGGGACGCCCCTCCTCCTCCTGCACGGGTTCGAGCCCGACATCCTGTGGGAGAAATTCATTGCCGAGGTCAGGTCGGTCGTCGAGCGAACCGGTGTCACGCTGACGGTCGCGGCGCATGGGATCCCCATGGCGGCGCCTCACACCCGGCCGATCGGGCTGACCCTCCACGGGACGCGACCCGACCTGCTTCCAGACGTCGCGAACTTCTTCTCCACCATTACGGTTCCCGGGGCGGCCGCAAACCTCCTGGAATACCGATTCGGGCAGTGGGGGCTCGATGCGGCGACCGTCGCCATTCATGTGCCTCACTACCTCGCGCAGTCGTCCTTCCCGCAGGCGACAGTGAGGGCGATCGAGTCACTCGAGTCACTGACAGGGCTGCGGCTCGACCCCGCCGCGCTCGACGAGGCGTGCGCGACCGCGGCAGAGGAAATCGATCGCCAGACGGGGGAGTCGGAGGACGTCCAGGCTCTCATCACCGCGCTCGAGGAGCAGTACGACGCCTTCGTGGAGTCTCGGGAGGGGGTGATTCCCTTGGAGGGAAACATTCCGACGGCGGATGAACTCGGGGCAGAATTCGAGAAATTCCTTGCCGACCGAGGGAGAGACTTCCCCGGTATGCCGTGATTCGTGGCACAATTGTGGGGTTGCAGTGATCGTTAGCGAGACCTGGCTGGATTTCCAGCGCGGGACGTGGGACGGAGCATTGCGGCATTTGGCCCGGCGCTGTGCCGGGTCGCCGGGTCCCCGGTTGGGATGAAAAGTTAGGATAGGTAGGCATGGCTCAGGGAGCTGTTAAGTGGTTCAACGCCGAAAAGGGTTTTGGTTTCATTGCCCAGGACGGTGGGGGACAGGACGTGTTCGTCCACTACTCCGCCATCGAGACTGATGGTTACCGCTCGCTCGACGAGAACCAGCGGGTCGAGTTCGAGGTCACGCAGGGCCCCAAGGGTCCGCAGGCCGAGAAGGTTCGTCCGCTCTAGGTTCTTCCAGGCTAGATCGGCCGCTGACCTCGTGTCGGTTCCGAACTAGCATCGCGAACGTCGCAAGGGCCGTTCCCCGCAAGGGGAGCGGTCCTTGCCGCGTTCCCAGGCTTCCCCAAGGCGGGGGAACGCGGGTATCTGTCGCTCGGCGATCTCACGCCCCCCAGTCGGGACGCACTTGTGTCGGGAGCGCCGCCGAAGCCCCGTAGCGACGCAGGGCGTCCAGGTCGATCGCGTCGCCTGCAACAAGCGTCACGTTGCCGATGCGCGTTCCGGCGAGCGCCGCAGGCTCGCCGACGGCGCACACCGAGGCGAAGGCTCGCCGAGCGGAGCGAGCGTCCTCCTTCCCGACCGCCGAGCGTGGCGAGGCCGCGACGTTGGCGATAGCCAAGCCCCCACGCCGTACGACGCGCCTCACCTCCCTCCACCATGCGTCATCGGAGAGGTGAGGTGGCGTCGCGTCTCCGGCGAACGCATCCCGCACCACCACGTGTGCGCTCGCGTCCGGGCGAGAGCGGAGGATATCACCACCATCGCCCACGCGGATCCTGAGTCGGGGAGATCGAGGGAGAGCACCCCATTCCCGCGCGAGCCGGGCGAGTACCGGATCGATCTCGATGACGAGGTGGCGCGAATCGGGGTAGGCGTGAGAGAGGTAGCGAGGAAAGGTACAGGCGGCGCCCCCGATGTGAAGCACCGTCATTCGAGCCGGCGGAGCCCATGCGTCGATTGCCACCGCCGCGTGCTGCATGTACTCGAAGTCGAGCACCGTCGGGTCGGCGCGAAGGGAAGAACTGGGAACGCCGTTGACGAGAACGGTTGTCGAGCCATCGCTCTCGTCTCGGAGCTCCACGCGGCCGGTCGCGATCGGCAGCTCCTCGCCCCGCGCGAATGCCGAGGCGACGCCTGGGGTATCCCGGTCGCGTAGCATGTGCGACACAGTAGTCCTCTCGGGCTACCGCACCCCCACTGGTGGGCTTATCCTGGAAGCACGGCATATCCGCGGAGGAGGTTGTAATGCCGCTCTCCGAGTACGAGCAGCGCGTGCTCGACGACCTTGAGCGCGATCTGGGGACGGACGCGAAGCTCAAGAGCGCCATGGCGCGTTCGCATCGCACGGCCGGGCACTTCATCGCCGCAGCGGCTGGCGTCGTCATTGGGCTCGGCGTCGTTCTCACGGGAGTGATGACCAAGGTGTGGCTCGTCGGCATCGGCGGCTTCGCCCTCATGATCACGATCGTGCTATGGGCGCTCCTCGGTCCCCGGTCCGCGACACCTCGCGCATCGCGCGAGACCAAATCCAAGGGGAAGAATCGACAGGGCTTCATGTCCAAGCTTGAGGAGCGGTTCGAGCGTCGTCGCGAGCAGGGCGACGTCTAGCGTTCGTTCCGCCCCGCCGGTTCGCCAGGTTCCGCCTCGGCCTCCGCTACCACCGCATCAACCCATGCGCTCAGTTGACCGTGAGGAACCTCTTCTGCCACCGGGGAATACCGTTCGTCCGAGACCGCCGCGCTGAGGGACAAGAGCGCGGACACGGACTCGGGCCGGACGGGGCGGCCGATCGTAGCTCGAATCGCGCGGAGGACGAGTGCCGTCGCCTCGATGGGTGTCGCACTCGCCGGCCAACCGTTCTGACGCAGGCGTCGATTCAGCCTTTGCCATGCTCCCTCCGCTCCGTGGAAGGGGGCGTGCGACCCCGCATCTGCGCGGCGCCACCAGAGGAAGGCGGTCGCGGCGATGATCATGAGGAACAGGGAGACGAGGGCGACTTCCCACGCGGGGAAGCCCCCCGCACGCTCGTCGGAAGGCTGTGGCGAGGACGGCGCATCCGGTCCGCTGATCGGGTCGGGCCCCACGGCGGGCACGACTCCGCTCGTCGCGTCCCCCGGGATGCGGTTCGGATCGGGGTCCGCCCACGCGGGCGGGATGCCTGACTGAATCTCGGGGGTGGGTTCGAACCGCACCCAGCCCCGGCCGGGGAAGTAGACCTCGGGCCATGCGTGGGCGTCGGCGCCGACCACGACGAAGGTACCGTCGAGTTCCTCCGTCCCGGGGAGGAATCCCTCGCTCAATCGCGAAGGGATCCCGATTGAACGCAGCATCATCACCATCGTCGTCGCGAACTGGAGGCAGTATCCGCGCTTGGAATCGAGGAACGCGGAGACGGCGTCGGCACTAGTGTCCGAGAAGCCGGTGTCGTAGGTGAAGACCGCCGGGTCGCGTAGGTAGGTCTGGATGGCGAGCGCCTGGTCGTACCGCGTCGTCGTATCGGCGGTAATGGCGCGTGTGAGCCCCAGGAGACGGGAGAGATCGACGGTCGCGGGAA
>CAZTJX010000119.1:0-2591 GCA_964613755.1 uncultured Demequinaceae bacterium
CGGTCTTGCCGACGCCGGGCTCGCCGATGAGGACGGGGTTGTTCTTGGTGCGGCGGCTCAGTACCTGCATGACGCGCTCCATGGCCATCTCGCGCCCGATCACGGGGTCGAGCTTGCCCTCGCGGGCGGCCTGGGTGAGGTTCCGACCGAACTGGTCAAGGACCGTCGAGCCCGCGGGCGTGCCCTCGGAGGGCCCGCCGCCGCCAGACGTGACGGGATCCTTGCCCTCGTAGCCCGAGAGCAACTGGATGACCTGCTGCCGCACCCCCCCAAGATCGGCCCCAAGCTTGCCGAGCACTTGGGCTGCGACGCCCTCACCCTCACGGATCAGTCCGAGCAGGATGTGTTCGGTTCCGATGTAGTTGTGGCCGAGCTGGAGCGCCTCGCGGAGGCTTAGCTCAAGCACCTTCTTGGCGCGCGGGGTAAAGGGGATGTGACCGGAGGGCGCGTGGGACCCCTCGCCGATGATCTCCTGCACCTGTTCGCGAACGCCGTTGAGCGAGATGTCCATGGCCTCGAGGGCCTTGGCGGCGACGCCCTCCCCCTCGCGCACGAGGCCCAGGAGGATGTGCTCCGTGCCGATGTAGTTGTGGTTGAGCATGCGTGCCTCTTCTTGGGCAAGCACCACCACGCGTCGGGCTCGGTCGGTGAACCGCTCGAACATCATTCCTCCTCGTCACCCGGTCACGCCACCGGGTCTGCTCCCAGGCTAACCACCGGCAAGGGGGTGTCATGTCCGTGTTCGCCACAGGCGTGACGGGCGTCGTGGCTGGGAAAGGAGCTCCTACGAGTCGAGGACGAGCGTCACGGGCCCATCGTTGACGAGCTCGACGTCCATGTGAGCCCCAAAGACGCCCGTGCCGACCTCAAGGCCGCGTTCGCGGAGAGTGGTGGCGACCACGTCGACGAGGGGTTCGGCGACCTCGCCCGGCGCCGCACCGTTCCACGAGGGCCGCCGCCCCTTGCGCGTATCCGCGTAAAGCGTGAACTGGCTGATGACGATGACGGGTGCCCCGGCGTCGGCGGCGGAGGTCTCGTCGGCAAGGATGCGCAGGTCCGCGATCTTGCGTGCCAGGAGTCGTGCATCGGCATCGGTATCACCATGGGTCACGCCGATGAGCGCCACGAGTCCCTCGCGTTCGAAAGAGGCGACCACATCCCCATCAATGGAGACGGAAGCGCAAGAAGCCCGCTGGAGAACGACGCGCACCGAGACTCGCCCCTACCAGCCGCCGCGGTGATCGCGGCGTGGACGGCGACCTCGACCGATGGCGGCGAGCGCGGGCCGGACCCCGGTGGCGTATATCCCGGCCACGACGATTCCCGCGAGCCCGATGAGGCCGATCGCGCTGGTGAAGGACAGACCTAGCGGCGGCGGAAGTCCCAGGAAGCCGACGGCCGCCGCGGCCCCGAGGAGGCCACCCCAGACGGCCTTCGTCTGCTTCCCCGCGGCGACGAATGCTGCGCTGGGGTAGCGAAGGGCGTCGATGAACGCCCAGATCTCGAACACGAAAGCGCCCACGGCGATGACGAAGTAGATCACCAACTGCAGTGAGCCGAAGAGCATCGCTGGTTTCTCGCTTCCCGGGCGTCGCCGCCCACGTCCTCACCGTACAACGACCGAAAAGGGTGCTGCGTCAGGACTCGAGGTCGCCACCGTCCGCGCCGCATCCTCGGCCTAGGAGGAGTCCCTTGGCCGTGGGCCCCGGTGCGCGGGGCCGGTCGATCGAGATCCCGTCCGGCCCGACGATCACCACCTGTGTCGCGGCAATCGGTCCTGCGTCCGATGTCACCTCAAGGGTCGACGTGGGGTCGGTGGAACGCTTGACGAGCGCGAGCGCGATGGGTCCCGCCTCGTAGTGGCGCGCGGAGGATGTCACGCGGCCGACGGAGGTTTCCCCGAGCATGACCGGCGACCCGGCCTCGGGTAGTCCATGACCGGAACCATCGAGATGGAGCATGACGAGCCGCCGCGGGGGGCGACCGACGTTGTGCACCTTCGCTACGGTCTCCTGGCCCCGATAGCAGCCCTTGTTCAGGTGGACGGCCGTCCGCAGCCAGTCGAGTTCGTGCGGGAGTGCGTGGTCGTCGACCTCGGTGGCGGCCCTGGGCCGCCAGGCCGCGACGCGCACGGCGTCCGCCGCCCACGTCCCCGCAGGAGTCCAGCCCGCGTAGATTCTGGACCGCGCCTCGACGGCCAGCGTCGTGCGGGGCACGAGCACGAGGCGCCATGCGCGTTCGCGGCCGGGATGCTCGTCGGTGGGGGGCCCGTATCGCGTTCCACCTGGCGCCACACCGGGCCACGGGTCCACCCACGTGACCGGTTCCCCCGGGGCGGCGTGTGCGGCGAAAGGCTCGCCGATCGCGGCCCACTCGGCCGTCGCATCGGCCACCTCGACCCGGAGCATGAAGCGCATCTTCTCGAGGTGAGAGATCAGGCCGACGGCCGACTCGGTGACGAGCCATGTAGTCGCGCCATCGTCCACCGCGGCCGCGACGTGCTCGATGCGACCCTGGGGGTTCAGGATCATCGTCTCGATCCCGACGCCGGGCGTGACGTCCTGGCCATCGACGCCGACCCGGCCCCCTGC
>CAZTJX010000119.1:2601-5890 GCA_964613755.1 uncultured Demequinaceae bacterium
GAGAGCGAGTGGAGCCACGAGAGGCGATCGGGCCCGGTCACGGCGATGACGCCGAGGTGGGACTGATCGACGAAGGCGCGCCCCGCGACGAGCGCGCGCTGTTCGGCGGCCGGGTCCCCGTAGTGCCACGCGACTCCGGCGTCGACCCCTGAGGCCTCGACTGCGCCGGGCAGCGCCAGGAGGGGACTCGCGAGAGCCGGTGCGTGTGTCACGGGAGTGGAACGCTCGGGTGGCACGGGCGATTCCTAGTCGGACGTCCGCGAGAGTCGTGCGGAGGCGTAGGAGCTCAGCTCGTGCCCGAAGGCGGCGAGGTCCCAGGCCCAGAGGAGATCCCCCTCGACGAGGCCGTACATGCGGGTGGCGCTCGCCATCGAGGCGCCCGAGGCGGTGTGCGCCATGACGTCGGTCGCAAGATCGATACGGGCGTTCCCGATCACGCCGACGTAGAGCGACAGGACACCGGAGGCGTCGGCAATCAGGGCCTCCACGGGATGCTGCCCCTCCGGGAGTTCCTCGTCCTCCCGCGCCTGCGATGGCACGCGCCAGAACCCCGTCTCGGAGGCCCAGACCGTTGCCTCCGCGCCCTCCGCCGAGCGCGCAGAGACCACGGACGTGTATCGGAGGTAGGGGCCACCGTCGTGGTCGAAGACGATCCGTTGATCGACATCGAAGCGGGGGATGCCCGGGTACTCAATGACCCCGCTCCCGCCCCACTCGCCCACAAGCCACGCGAGCGGGTAGACCTCGGGCGCAAGCCCATCGGGGAAGACGAAGGTCACGATCGCGGTCCGCGGAGCAACCTCCACGCGACAATCCCGCACACCCACGCGGTCGCCGCGAACGAGCTGATGCCCAGGATGGCGAACGTGGTCTCAAGCGCGGTCATGACCTCATCCTAGCGGGCCAACTACGCGGCCCTGGGGGAGCCGAGTCGCGTGAGGAGAAGGTAGGTCTCGCACCCGAGGCAGAACCCAAAGACGGAGTTGAGGAACGACGCCGCGAGCACGAATCCCGCGAACACGTAGAAGCCGGCCGTGATCCCCGCGAAGCCCAGCACCGCAGCGAGAACGGCGAAGACGAGCCCCACGAGTTGCGCGAACCTCGGAGGGCGGAAGGATTCGGTCGTAACCGGTGCGCCGATACGGGGACTCACGAGCGTGCGGAACAGGTACGACTGGATCGTCGCCTGGGGGCCGATTGCTGCCCCCGGTAGGAACATCGCAGCGAGCACCGTCATCGTGATTGAGCCGGCGAACCCGGCTCCGAGCGTGAGTGCGACGATCGCGATGACGGCCGTAAGGCCAGCCCCGAGGCGATACCCTCGGGGATCGATCTGGACATCCTTCGGCGGCACTATGGTCGTGGACACGGTTCCCTCCCAGGAATCTCGAACTAGATGGAGTAGTCGGTCGAGGGGGACGGGGCCGCCTCGAGCGCTTCCTTCGCGTGGGCCTCCGAAGGAGCACCGGAGATCCGCGCAACCACGACGCCCTCGTGGTTGAGGAGCAGGGTAGTCGGTGTGCGGAGCACGCCGAACTCGCTCACCAGGTCGAGTCGCTCCTCGGCGTCGATCTCGACATGCCGGACATCCTTCTCAGAGGCCGCCACGCGGGAGAGAAGGATCGCGGTTGGAGGGCACTTCGCACACGTCGACGTCGAAAACTGCACGAACGTTGCGCGAAAGCCGCGCTGCGCACCGAGGCGCTGCGACGAGACGGCACCTGGGGGATCGATCACGCGAACCGCGCGGCCGTCACGCCGCTGCCACCACAGTGCGAAGGCGCTCGCAACGGCGAGCAATGCGAAGACGGCAAGAAGACGTTCAACCATGATGCCGAAGCCCTCCGCCTAGCCGACGAGAATGCGCCCCCCGATATAGATCAGGGCGCCACCTACCGTAACGGGGGTGATGCCCGAGGCAATTCCCGCCCACACGCTCGTGTTCGCGACCTCCCGGCGAGTCAGCTCGTGTATCGCAAGGAAGGAGCACGCGGCCAGCAGGCCGACAAGGCCGCCCCCATCCGATTCCCGCCGCGACACTGAGCACGAGCGCGGAAATAACGTTGATGGCCATCCGGGTGGTAAGAACCGATGCGATCGCGGAAATCGCGAGCGCAAGGGCTCCGGCGACGACCAGATCCTCCGCACCTGGCGTGCGAGCGGTAGCGATCCAAGCGGCCCCCGATGCCGCGACGGCGGCGCCCGAGACCGTGCCAGCCACGGCGGTAACCACGTGTCCTGGGGGGCTGGGGTAGACGACCTCAACGACGAGAGCCGCGACGACGCCCGCGGCCAGAGCGATCACCATGTGGCGGAGGAAGGGTTCGTCGCGCCCGAGCAGAACCCCAAGCACCGATAGGGCTCCGGCACCGAGGGTGATGGCACTTCCCGGGATCCAGTGAGGAGTCCAGCTCAGGACGGGCCAGCCGATCGCGAGCACGAAGGAGAGCGCCAGAACTGCGACGGCCAGCCATCGATGACCGTTCATACCCGCGACGGCAAGAAACGTCGCGGAGGCGGCGGCAACCGTCGCACGGGTCCACGGGTTCATGGCGCACAGTGTCCCATGGTTTGCCCGGGTAGAGTTGGGACGACCGGAGGTGTGCATGGCTGACCTGTTGGTTCTCACGGCGTCCGCCGAGGGCGCCTCCGTCGTCCTGCCCTCCCTCGATCTCCTAGGACATCGGATTCGCGCCCTACCACCCGAGCCCTCCGCCATGGTCGACGCGCTCGACGCCGATGTCGTCATCGTCGATGGACGGCTTGATCTGGCCTCGTCGCGATCGACATGTCGCCTCGTTCGCGCGACGGGCATCGCTGTCCCGCTCGTTCTTGTTCTGAGCGAGGGGGGGATGTCCGTCGTCAACGCCGACTGGGGCATTGACGACGTCGTCCTCACGGATGCGTCCCCGGCAGAGCTCGACGCGAGGGTGCGTCTCCTCATGGGGCGCGCGGAGGCAATCGATCCGCTCGACAAGGCGTCGGAATTCACATCGGGTGACCTGACGGTCGACACCGGAGGTTACACCGCGCGGCTTCGCGGGATTCCCCTGGACCTCACCTACAAGGAGTTTGAGCTCCTCAAATACCTCATGCAGCACCCCGGGAGGGTCTACACCCGCGACCAACTGCTCCAGGAGGTGTGGGGCTTCGACTATTACGGTGGAACCCGCACCGTTGACGTGCACGTGCGACGCTTGCGCGCCAAGCTCGGAGCCGAGCACGAGCAACTCATCGGCACCGTTCGCAACGTCGGGTACCGTTTCGATCCCGCTCCCACCGCCGTTAA
>CAZTJX010000120.1:0-5866 GCA_964613755.1 uncultured Demequinaceae bacterium
GGCGAGGCGGGCGCGGATCGCCGCGCACACCTCCTGAGCGTCCGCGGGGGTGGCTACCTCGCCAGTGCCGATCGCCCAGACCGGTTCGTACGCGATCACGATCGTCGAAGCCTCCTTGGCGGGAACGCCGTCGAGCGCGCCGTCGAGTTGGGCCAGCGTATAGGGCACCTGGTCCCCCGCCTTGCGGATGTCTAGGCCCTCGCCGATGCACAGGATGGGGACGAGGCCCGCCGCAAACGCCGCCTTGACCTTGGCGTTCACGACGGAGTCGTCCTCCGCGTGATACTGACGCCGCTCCGAGTGGCCCACCGCAACATACGTCGCGCCGAGCTTCTGGAGCATCGACCCGGCAATCTCGCCGGTGTACGCCCCGTCCGTGTGCGCGGAGAGGTCCTGTCCGCCGTAGCGGATGGACAGCTGGTCCGCGTCGACGAGCGTCTGGACCGACCGGATGGACGTGAACGTCGGCAGGACCGCGACCTCTACTTCGTCGAAGTCGTGCTTGGCATCCCGGAGGAGCCAGGCCAGCTTCTGCACGGCGTGAGTGGCCTCGAGGTGGTCGAGGTTGAGCTTCCAGTTACCCGCGATCAGGGGCGTACGCGTCATGGTTTAACCCTCCAGTACGGCGAGGCCCGGGAGGACCTTGCCCTCGAGCAGCTCGAGGCTCGCGCCACCGCCGGTCGAGATGTGGCTGAATCCGGCCTCGTCGAGGCCGAGGATGCGGACGGCCGCGGCGGAATCGCCACCACCGACCACGGAGAACCCGCTCGAGTCAATCATCGCCTGCGCGACGGCGGTGGTGCCACCGGCGAACGCGGGGAACTCGAACACGCCCATGGGGCCGTTCCAGACGATCGTCTTGGCCTGGCCGATCTTCTCCGCGAAGAGCTTCGCGGACTCGGGTCCGATGTCGAGCCCGCTCCAGCCCTCGGGGATGGCGTCGGCCGCGACGACCTGGGTCTTGGCGTCGGCCGAGAACGCGTCGGCGACCACGACGTCGGTCGGAAGGACGATCTCGACACCCTTGGCGGTCGCCGCCTCGAGGTAGCCCTTGACCGTCTCGATCTGGTCCTGCTCCAGGAGCGAGCCGCCCACGCCGTAGCCCTTGGCCGCGAGGAACGTGAACGCCATTCCCCCGCCAATGAGGAGTTGGTCGGCCTTGTCGAGGAGGTTCGAGATAACACCGAGCTTGTCGGAGACCTTCGAGCCACCGAGGACGACCGCATAGGGGCGGGCCGGGTCCTTGACGGCCTTCTCCAGGGAGACGACCTCCTTCTCAACGAGCAGGCCAGCCGCCGCGGGAAGCACCTTCGCGAGGTCATAAACCGAGGCCTGCTTGCGGTGGACGACGCCGAAGCCGTCAGAGACGAACGCGCCGCCCAGGGCCGCGAGTTCGGCAGCAAGGGCCTCGCGCTCCTTGTCGACCTTAGAGGTCTCGCGGGCGTCGAAGCGGACGTTCTCGAGCATCGCGACGTCGCCGTCCGCCATTCCTGCGACGGTGGCCTTGGCCGACTCGCCGACGAGATCCTCGGCGAGCGTCACGGGAGCCTCCAAGAGCTCTGCAAGGCGCGCCGCCGCGGGTGCCAGCGAGTACTTGGGGTTGGGCTCGCCTGCCGGGCGGCCGAGGTGCGCCATGACGACGACGCGGGCGCCTGCCTTGCGGAGGGCGTTGATCGTGGGGACCGAGGCGCGCACGCGGCCATCGTCCGTGATGGTCGTGCCGTCGAGCGGCACGTTGAGGTCGGAGCGCAGCATGACCGTCGTACCGCGCAGATCGCCGAGGGAGGCGATGGTCTTCATCACGTTCTCCTTGTCAGTGATGAGATGAGACGGAAACGTCCGCACACGCACGCGGCGTGTGCGGACGTTCCACAACAGTCCTTAGAGCTTTTCGCCCATGTAGACGGCGAGGTCGACGAGGCGGCAGGAGTAGCCCCACTCGTTGTCGTACCAGCCCACGACCTTGACCTGGTTGCCGATCACCTTGGTGAGGCCGGAGTCGAAGATGCAGGAGGCGGGGTCCGTCACGATGTCCATCGAGACCAGGGCGTCCTCGGAGTACTTGAGGAAGCCCTTGAGCGGGCCCTCGGCCGCGGCCTTGACCGCCGCGTTGACCTCCTCCACGGTGGTCTCCTTGGAGGCCGTGAAGGTGAGGTCGGTGGCGGAGCCGGTCGGGACGGGGACGCGCATCGCGAAGCCGTCGAGCTTGCCCTTGAGCTCCGGGAGCACGAGCGCCACGGCCTTGGCCGCGCCGGTTGTCGTCGGAACAACGTTCAGGGCCGCCGAGCGCGCGCGACGAAGGTCGCGGTGCGGGCCGTCCATGAGGTTCTGGTCGGCCGTGTAGGCGTGGATCGTGGTCATGAGACCCTGTTCGATGCCAACCGAGTCGTTGAGAGCCTTCGCCATGGGGGCGAGGCAGTTCGTGGTGCACGACGCGTTGGAGACGATGTGGTGCTTGGCCGGGTCGTAGTCCGCGTGGTTGACACCCATGACAAAGGTCTCGTCCACGTTCTTGCCGGGGGCCGAGATGATGACCTTCTTGGCGCCGGCCGCGATGTGCGCCTTGGCCTTCTCTGCGTCGACGAAGAAGCCGGTGGACTCGATGACAATGTCCGCGCCGAGTTTGGCCCAGTCGAGCTTGGAGGGATCCTTCTCGGCCGATGCGGCGAAGGATTTCCCGCCCACGGTGATGGAGGTGTCGGTGTAGGTGACGTCCTGCGGCAGCCGTCCCAGGACGGAGTCGAACTTGAGCAGCTGCGCGAGCGTCTTGTTGTCCGTGAGGTCGTTGACCCCGACGATCTCGATGTCCGCGCCCTGCTCGAGCACGGACCGGAAGAAGTTACGTCCAATGCGGCCGAAGCCGTTGATGCCGACCTTGACGGTCATAATTCTCTCTCTCCTTGGCTCGCGTCGGCACGCACCGACATCGGATTCCGCTAAGGTTTCGCACGGCTATGTGCGCGTCCCCGCACCTGGAGGGGAACCGTCATTAGCCTACTATGTCGCCCCTTGCGACCGGACATGACGAAGGTCCCCGGGGATGCCTAGAGGTCCAGCATGTCCGGGCTGAGCGACGCTTCGGTGTCCGGAATCCCCAGTTCCTCGGCGTGCTTGTCCGCGGTCGCAAGGAGACGCCGAATGCGCCCCGCCACGGCGTCCTTCGTCAGCGCGGGCTCGGCCATCTTGCCGAGCTCCTCGAGCGATGCGTCCCTGTGCTGCAGTCGCAACTCCCCCGCCTCGCGCAGGTGCTCGGGGACCTGGTCGCCGAGGATCTCGAAGGCCCTCGCGACGCGGGCGCCGGCGGCGACGGCCGCGCGAGCGCTCCGTCGGAGGTTGGCGTCGTCGAAGTTCGCGAGCCTGTTGGCCGTCCCGCGCACCTCCCGACGCGTGCGCTTCTCTTCCCACTCCAACACGGAGTCGTGGGCGCCCAGTCGCGTGAGCATCGCGGCGATCGCATCCCCGTCGCGAATCACGACGCGATCGACCCCGCGCACCTCGCGGGACTTGGCGGCGATCCCGAGGCGCCGCGCGGCACCGACGAGCGCAAGGGCGGCCTCGGGTCCGGGGGACGTCACCTCGAGAGCGGAAGAGCGACCCGGCTCGGTGAGCGAACCGTGGGCGAGGAAGGCCCCTCGCCACGCGGAGATCGTGTCCTCGATCGATCCCCCGACCACCTGCGGGGGGAGGCCCCTCACGGGGCGCCCCCGTTGGTCAAGGAGGCCCGTCTGACGCGCGAGCGATTCGCCATCCTTGACGACCCGCACGACGTATCGGTTGCCCTTCTTCAGGGCCCCACCTGAGACGACGATGATCTCGGACGTGTGTCCGTACACCTCGGAGAGGAACTGGCGCAGGCGGCGGGCACCCGCGGAGGTGTCGAGTTCCGCCTCGATGACGATGCGCCCCGACACGATGTGGAGGCCTCCGGCAAACCGCAGCATCGTCGCGATTTCTGCCTTGCGGCACGAGGGCTTCTCGACAACGACGCGGGCAAGTTCCTCCTTCACCTGCGCCGTGAGAGCCATAGACGTATCCTGCCACCTTTGGCGCCGGGCTCTCATCCCCTGCCGAGAATCTCCGTGGCCCTCCGATAGGCCCCCGCAAAGACTTCAGCGTTGTGGCGATCAAGCGTCCCCTTCTCCAACAGCCGGTCGACGATCATGGTCGATCCCCAATCCTCGATGAGCGCGGCGAGCCCGGGATCGTCCGCGTGACCCTCGTCCACAATGACGACGCCGGGCACGTAGTCCGGCGCGACCTCCTGGAGCGCCCGCACATCGTCCACCCTGCCGGTCCCCTCCGTCTCGTCGTCGAGGTGCGCGATGTTGAGGCTCAGGACGCTTCTTGGCCCGGCGGCAACGAGTTCGCGAGCGACCGGTGCCACGAGGAAGTGAGGAAGCACCGAGGAGTACCAACTCCCGGGGCCGAGCGCTACAACGTCCGCGCGCTGGATCGCCTCGAGCGTCTGGACCGGCACCGCGGGGGCCTCGGGGCGAAGCCAGAGCTTCGCGATGCGCCCCGGCGCGGTCGCGACGGCCACCTGGCCGTGCACCGGGACAAGCTCTCCGTCGATGTCGACGAGCGCGCCGATCTCCAATGGCTCCCTGGCTAGCGGCAGGACGATTCCGTGCGCCCTCAGGAGCCGCGCGACCCAGTCCAGCCCCTCCACGACGTCGCCCGTGCGGCTCCACAGCCCGGCGATGAGGAGGTTTCCCAACGCATGCCCGTCGAGCGGACCCTCTGTCGAGAACCTGTGTTGAAGCACGTCCCTCCACGTGAGTCCCCACTCCGTGTCCTCGCACAGGGCGGCGAGCGCCATCCGAAGGTCCCCTGGCGGCGGAACGTGAAGCTCGTCCCTGAGCCGCCCCGAGGATCCCCCGTCGTCGGCCACCGTGACGATCGCCGTCAGGTGCTCCGACAGCCGCCTCAGGGCAGCAAGAGACGCGTAGAGGCCGTGCCCCCCGCCCAGGGCGACGAAGCGCAGGTCCCCCGTCTCTGGGCCGGTCACTCGTGCTCGCGATCGCGGTGGGAGGCACGAACCGAGTAGCCGAGTTCACGCAGTCGGCGCGCGAGCTCCTCGCCAATCGCGACCGAGCGGTGATGCCCGCCCGTGCATCCGATCGCGATCGTGACGAAGTGCTTGTCGCGCGCCCGGTATCTGCTCAGCGCGACGTCGAGCGCCGCCGCGTACGCGTCAAGAAACTCCACCGCACCGGCGGCGGCGAGCACGTGATCGCGCACGGCGTCGTCGAGGCCGGTGAGGGGGCGGAGTTCCGGCACCCAGTGAGGATTGTCGAGGAAGCGCACGTCCGCGAGAAAGTCCGCGTCCGGCGGGGCTCCGTTCTTGAAGCCGAAGGACTGGACGTTCACCTGCAGGGGGGCCCCTTCGGACCCGCCCACCTCCGCGAGCACCCGTTCCGCGAGCTCGTGAACATTCGTGTTCGACGTGTCGATGATGATGTCCGCGCGCTCACGCATGGGGCCGAGCGCCGTGCGCTCCGCGCGGATCGCCTCGACGAGGGTCCCGTCGCCCTGGAGAGGGTGGGGGCGTCGTACCTGCTCGAAACGCCGAACGAGCGCATCGTCGGAGGCCTCGAGGAAGAGCACGCGCGCGTCAACGGAGCCCTCCTCTAGGTCCCCCAGGACCGCCTCGAGATCCGCGAAGAACTTTCCTCCGCGCACGTCGACGACGGCGGCGAGGCGCGCGTATCCCTCGCGCGACACCATCGTCACCATTTCCGCGAGCATCTGGGGTGGCAGGTTGTCGACGACGTACCAACCCTCGTCGGCAATGACGTCGGCAGCGAGGCTGCGGCCGGCCCCCGACATCCCTGTGATGATGAGTACCTCGGGGGGCGAATCGGGC
>CAZTJX010000121.1:0-5827 GCA_964613755.1 uncultured Demequinaceae bacterium
GTGCTGGGGCACGACGCCGTGGCGGCCGTGTTTGAGGTCGCCAAGTGGGAAGTGACGTGGGTTCACTAGCGACGCCGGGCGACTGACAGCGCGACGGACGCCCTGCCGTGCCACGATGCAGACATGGACGAGTCACGCGAGAAGACCGAGTCGGCCACTACCGACAGGCAGAAACCTGCACGTACAGATCTCGGGATCATCAAGCCCAAACGCCTTTCCGGCGAGACCCGCCTGACCCACACGGGGCACCTGAAGGCCACGGTGGGGGATTTCTGGCAGTGGGCGTATTCGGATCTCGTCAACAACACCACCCGCGGGGTGCTGGCCGAGTACCTCGTCGCAAAGGCAGTCGGGGCGCGGAGCCAGGTACGCGACCCCTGGGCGCGCTACGACGTTGAGGATCCGCGTGGCATCAGTATCGAGGTCAAGTCCTCCGCATACATTCAGAGCTGGTGGCAGTCGAAACTGTCGGCAATCAAGTTTGTGTGCCCACCGACGCTCGGCTGGGATCCCTCGACTGACGAGTTCGACGCGGAGGCCTCTCGGCACGCCGTCGTCTACGTGTTCGCGCTCCTCGCGCATCAAGACCAGAAGACTCTCAACCCGCTCGACGTTTCCCAGTGGGAGTTCTACGTGGTGCCGACATGGTGGCTCGACGCTCGGAAGCGGAGTCAGCACTCCATCGGGCTTAAGGCGCTACGTAACATCGAGGATTACGGGGCGCCCGTAGCGTTTCGGGACCTAGGACCGCGCATCGCTCAGGTCGCCGCGATGCCCCCAGACGCCGCACAGGACAAGCCGAAGGGAACCTGAATGCTCCTCTTCTACACCGACGAGTGCGGCGCTCATTCCATGAATCAGAGCGCCGCGAAACCGGGGCATCTCAAGCAGGGGGTAAGCCGCTACTTCACACTCGTGGCAGTCGGGGTTCACGACTCGTCACGGATGCCACTCGCGCGCGAAATCGTCGAAGTGAAGCGGAAGCACCTCGGGGCCGTCATCGACGACCACCCCTGGGGGAACAGCGAGATCAAGGGCAACTACGTAGTACGGGCGAGCAAGACCCTCGCGGAGAAGATGCGACCCGCAGGTCCCCCCGGATACGCAGCCCTCGACACCCCGGCGAAGGCCGAGGCGTTCGTCCGCGACCTGGGGCTCCTCTTCGCGACGTTCCGGCCGATCGTGTTCGTCGCAGTCATCGACAAACGGGCCATGCTCGACCCTCACCTCGCCGCCTTGGCCGTTCCTGTGAAGGGTGAACCAGCCCCGCCCGCGCCGTCGGCCCTCGGAACGGCGTACGCAATCATCCACCAGCGGATCGCCTACGCGCTTGATCGCTACTACCCGGGCGACGCGGCGATCATCGTCGCGGATCAGCAGTCGGAGCACGAGGCGGTCTTCCGCCAGGGCGAGTTGCACCGGGTTCGGGACGAGTTGACTGCGCCGCTCCCGCGCAAACCCAACTACAACCTGATCCTCGACAAGCCGCTGTGGGTGGACACGGACCTGAGCTCGTGGGACCGCGAGATCATCCAGCTCGCGGACATCGTCGCGTACTCGTCAAACGAGTGCATGCTCCGGGGAGAGGCCCCCAAGGAGCCGCACTACCTGTGGGATCAGATCCGGCCGTGCCTGGCGGCGAACTGGTCGAGCGGCCGCGCGCGCGGCGGTGGGTTCGTCGTTCATCCGGGGAAGGCTGCATTCCCGGTGCTGTGAACGTGCGGCCGTAGCGAGTCGGCGAACGTGCGCTACTCCGCGCCGAGCTCATCCTTCGAGGCCATCCAGCGCGCCTTCAGTTCGGGCAAGATTTCGCGCAGGAATTCGCGCGCCTCGTCGATCGTCGTCATGGGCAGCGGCAATCCAACGGACCACACTCCCCACGCCCGCGCGTCGGGCGGCCGCGCCGTCTCGAAGTAGGGCTCGTCACACGTTTCCCACACGAGGCCCGCGCGGCTTCCGTCTGGGGCGATCACGAAGGCATCTCCCCAATCGCCCGGTGCGGCCACGAAGTTGGTGATGGTGCCGAGCTGGAAGCCGTCGATCTCGACTTCCGGCACGATCGGGAAGCCGTGGTAGGGAGGCGACCCTTCGGGAGGCGCAAGGAAGGCGGGCAAATCGGCCGACGCGCTTTCCGCGTTCGGATCAAGCGCCATGGGCCTGCCGGGGTCTGGCTTTGGCCCTGGCTCAAGCTTTCGCTTTCGCCACATCCTGCCCCCGTTCGGTCTAGGTTCTGTGCACGTGCGGTTCGGGCTTGTAGCCCGACGCTACTCACCTTTGCCCGTCAGCTCTGCTCTACAGAACGGTAGCCTGCGGCGCAGAAACGCGCGTCGCGCGCGCGACCTGCGGCCAGGTATCGGTACGACAGGGAGCTGAGCAGGTAGACGATGTCCCGCCCGCCCTGCGACGGCGTCTGACTAAACCAAGTGCCGCACAGCTCGGCGAGGGGTCCGCACACGCGCGGCGGCACGCTCGTCGGCCTCGACGGCACCCTCCAGGTCACCGAGCCTGTGGCGCGCGTTGCCCAGGTAGAGGAGCGCCTACGCGAGCTCGTCGAGGAACTCGAGCGAGTGCCCCGCCGACGCCGCCTCGAGGCGGGCCACCGCGCGCTCCGCCCTCTCCAGGGGCGTGGGCGCGTTCATGCGGACGACGCGATGGGGAGGTGGTGATGGGGGTTCGGGGCTACGGGGTGGCCTTGCGACTCCCCCGTTTGAGGTTCGCGAACGGCAGCGCCCCGTAGACGTTCGCGAAGGCGTCGATCATCTCGGCCTCGACGTCCTCGGGGTCCTCGGGAGCGGTGGCGCGCCAGGCGACCAGAAAGTCGGAATGGTCCGCAAGCTGCCAGACCAGGCGTCCGCCCCAGTGCGCGACGGGCTCGCCCGCACCGAAGCGCCGGTACTCGTCCAGCCGCTTCGCCAGGGCTTTCCCGCCGTGCTTCCGCGCGCTGGCCTTTCCGATGTAGACGACAGATGCACCGGGCACCCACTCGTCGGCGAGGCGCTCGGCCGGGACCGAGGGATCCTTGCCCTTGAAGTGGCCTCCGACGCTACGTGGGAGAAACTCCGGATCGCCTGCCGATTCTCGCCACACCACGTACATGCCGGGCTCGGCGGCGACGCCCGACGCGGGCAGCTCCGCAAACGGCACCCAGCCGACGAAGCCCTCGGCTTCGAGGGCGGCTCGAGTCCAGTTGGTTCGGGTGACGGTCATGGTGCCTCCATTGGTTGGTGAACCGAGGCTATCGGGAGGGGACGAGGCGCGCGCGATGGGTCGCATGTGGGAACCTGATCGCGCGGGCCGCCGCGATCCCGCATATCGCACCCCTCGGGTCGCCAGACGAACGGAGTGACCATGCAAGCTCACGATCGCTACCTACCGGACTGGTTCGCGCGCATCCGCGGGCGCCAACTCACCCTCCCTCGGTTTCAGCGCCACCAGGCATGGGAGCCGGGCCAGGTTTCGAGCCTTGTCACGACCGTCTTGCGCGGACTCCCCGCCGGTGCCGCGCTGATCCTCGAAGTCGGCGACGAAGAGAAGTTCGAAAGCCGGACGATGATCGGCGCGCCAGAGGACGGCGCGAAGGTCAATGAACAACTTCTTGATGGCCAGCAACGGCTGACCGCGCTCTGGCGCAGCCTGACTGATCACTACCCCGACAGCACCTTCCTAGTCGGATTCGAAGACGATCCCCACGAGCCCGGCAAGGAGCTTCCTTTTGCGAACCGCCAAGCGCGGTGGATCACTAACGGTTCCCTCTACCCCAAGTGGGTCGACAGTCCCGCGGAGTGTTGGGAGAGAGGGTTCGTACCGCTTGGCCTTCTCGCACCCGACGCGCCGTCCGACGGTACGGATCTGTGGATCGACGCAGCGATACCGGCGGCAATGTCGAGCGACGAGAAACTCGTGGAGATTCGACGCGTCTCGAAACGGATCCGGGAACTCCAGACGAGGATTCGCGAATTCAACCTTCCGTACCTCTCGCTGCCTGCATCGACCACTCGCGGGGTTGCCCTCGACGTCTTCGTCAAGATGAACACGAGCTCCGTCAGGCTCTCGACGTACGACATTGTGGTTGCCCTGGTCGAGGACGCTACGGGAAAGTCGCTCCACGATCATGTTACGGAACTGCTGGAGAAGGTCCCGCGGGTCGCCGAATATGCGGATGTTCCGGGCCTCGTGCTCGATGTGGTCGCACTTCGCCAGAATCGTTCACCCAGTCAAGCCGGCATCTCCGGGATCGACTTCAAGAAGATGATCAGCAATTGGGACACGACGGTCGAGAGCATTCGAGGGATGGTCGAGTTTCTCGAAGAACAGTCCATCTACGACGACCAACGACTCCCCACCTATACGGCTCTGCCCGTGATCGCGGCCCTGTGGAGCGACTTGCCCACCCAGCCCGACGCCGTGGGAAACGCTCGACATCTGCTGACCAAGTATGTATGGCACGCCTTCCTGACGACCCGCTATGAGCAAGCATCGGCCTCGGGGTCCCTCTCCGATTTTCGGGCACTGCGGGATGTGCTTCAAGGGAAAGGCGACGAGTCGGCTGTCCCGATCTTCGATGAGGAGGCATTTCCGCTTCCGGGCCTCGATGCGGTGATCCGTGCCGAGTGGCCCCGACGCAAGAGCATCGGGAGCCGAGGCATCCTTGCTCTGCAGATGCGCGCGGGCGCGGAGGATCTTGCGGATGGCAAGCGGGCGTCAGTCGCGACAATCACCTCAAAGGACCACCCGCGCGAATATCACCATCTCTTCCCCCGCGCCACTTTGGAGGAGGCAGGGGTGGCCGAGGACATGATCTACCGCGCCCTCAACTGCGCACTAATCACGTGGCGCACAAACAGGGTGATCTCCAACAAGGACCCGGTCGCCTACCTCCGGGAGCGCGCCGAGGCCTCGACCCTTGGGGAACCCGAACTTCGCAGGCGCCTTGCGACGCACCTTGTGCCCTACGAGGAGTTGGCCGTGGGCTACTCGGGGATGAGCGAACAGGCTAGGGCCGACAAGGTCAAGGCCGACTACCAGACCTTCCTTAAGGCGCGAGCACAGATGATCGTGACCGCCGCACGCCAGGCGGCGGACGGACAGCCCTCCTAGGAGCACCGTTCAGGTCGCGCCCTAACACCACAACCAGTACCGTCCAACCATGACCGGCTACGCCGTGATTGACCTCGAGACCACCGGGTTCGCCTACAACGGAAACGACCGCGTGGTGGAGATCGGCGTGGTCCAGCTCGACGCAAACGGCCGACGCGAGGACTCCTGGACCACCCTCGTGAACCCCAGGCGCGACCTCGGCGCCCAGCACATTCACGGCATCGACGCGACGGACGCACGCCTCGCCCCCACCTTCGAGCAGATCGCAGGCGACCTCGTCGACGTCCTCGCCGGGCGCGTGCTCGCCGCCCACAACAGCGTGTTCGACGCGTCCTTCCTCATCGCCGAGTACAGCCGCGCCGGATGGCCGCTCGCTCTCACTACCGACCTCACGCTCTGCACGATGCGACTGGCGCATCAGTACATGCCCGACGCCCCGGCCAAGCTCGGGGATTGTTGCGCCTACGCAGGCATCGCGCTGTCGGACGGCCACCAGGCCCTCGCCGACGCCGAAGCAGCCGCCGCGCTTCTCTCGCGCTTCATCGAGGTCTCGGGTGGGCCGGCGGCGTGGGAGCCGTGGCAGGTTCGCGTCGCGGCGCTCTCCTGGCCGAGCCCGCCGAGGACCGGGGCGTCGCTAGTGACCCGCGGAGCAGGGAGCCCGGGGAGCGCCGTTCTTGCGAGCGCAGCGCGGCGGTTCGAACGCGTCGTCGGCCTTGACGGTGCGGACCAG
>CAZTJX010000122.1:0-5796 GCA_964613755.1 uncultured Demequinaceae bacterium
CGTGATCACCATGAGAGACGGTCGCGTCGAACTACGACAGGCTCGACATGAATGACAACAAGAGCCGGGCGTCGGCCATCTCGTTCTTCGCCGCACTTCGTGAGGCGGTACTGACGATAGCCGCAAACCCGATTCAGACTGGACTCAACGTCGCGGGCACGGTACTCGGCGCGGCAGCGGCGATTGCCGCACTCGGAGTGAGCGCCACGTCGCAGTCTCAAGTGGACCGCGTTTTTGACATCTACGCTCAAACGCAAGTGACCGTCGTGACGGATACGGCCAACGGTTTTCGGCTACCTGACTCCGAGCCGCGATTTGAAGAACTTCCGGGCGTCATTGCCGCGACGACCGTCTCAAGGTTGACGGCAACCGCTGAGCCGGGCCGCCAAGTTCTTGGCAGTGAAGACGGCGGCAACGTCGTAGCCTCGGTGTACGCAGTGGGACCCACGGCTGTCGCCGCTCTTGACCTCGGGGATTGGACGGGACGCCAGCTCGATGCCGGCTTTCACAGCAGGGCGGATGCCGTCGCCGTTGTGGGAAGTGCTATCGCTGACGGTCTAGGGTTGGCCCCGCCGTACGGCGCCGAAGTCATATACATCTCTGGTGAGCCAGTGACGGTTATCGGCGTGTTCGCTGCGTCACCTCGCGAGCAACAGCTGTCGCAGGCGGTGCTCGTACCACGGTCTTGGGCAGACAAATCAGGATTAGAGATCGCTGGCGAGGAACTCATCGTCCGTGTGCGAGTCGGCGCGGCGGACGTGATTGCCGAACGGGCACCGACTGTCGTCGACCCGTTCGAGCCGGGCCGTGTGGTCGCGTCCGCACCTCCGACCGCCGAGTCCCTCAGGGCGCAGGTTGCTTCCGAAGTCGGAGTTCTCGTCTTCGTGATGGCCGCTGGAGCGTTGTTCGTCGGCTCAATCGGAATCTCGAACACCACGCTTGTCGGTGTGCTTCGACGAACCGGCGAGTTCTCGCTCAGGCGCGCGCTGGGCGCGACGCCACGCGACGTCGCCAGAATGGTCGTCCTAGAGGGTGCGATCCTTGGCCTCGTAGCTGGTTTGCTTGGGGCAGTGGTGGGCATGCTCGTTGTTGTGGGGGTTTCTTGGGTCGCCCGTTGGACGCCCCTACTTGAAGTCCGTTGGGTTCTGCTGACGGCGGTCGGAGCGAGTGTGCTCGGCGCGCTTTTCTCGATATACCCCGCCCGGCGCGCGAGCGCGATTGAACCTGCGACGGGTTTGCGCCAGATCTAGCGACTCCAGAGCACTACTGCTGGAGCAGATCCTCCGGCGCAGCGGCACGTGTGGCGTTGTCGCACGCCACACCGCGAAGTGCTCCGGGCAAGTCCTGGAGTGAGCGACTCAGCTCGCCCGGGCCCTCAAGTCTCCCGAAGCCGCCGCCACGGCGTCACGCCAGTCGGGGGTCGTTCGCGCGTACGCCGGTGAAGGCGGGCAAGCCAGATCAGACTTCATCTATCCGTGCGGCAGACTCGACTCGGAGTTGAACGACCAGTCCCGACGCTAGTCCACGTGTCTGACTGGCGCGCGTCGAACGCATGCGAGGCACGGCGGCAACCCAGGGCTTCGCCGCGAAGGGTGCCGGATTGGCCAACTAGTCTGACAGAGAGGCTCAGAAGGTCCCTCGTTTTGACCAACTCCAAGCGTGGAAACTAGCCAACTAGATTGATTTCCTACAGGATTGTCCCGCGCCCGCGCGCCCGACCACCCCCTACTCGTTATCCCCACCAGTAGCGGCGACGGCGTCGATCTCCGCGCTCTCCAGGCCGCGGGCGTCGGGCCACACCCAGCCGTCGACCTCGGGCAGGTCGGCGCCGAACTCGCGCGTGTAGCGCCTCGCCTCCAGGCGCTTGTCGAAGAGGCGCTGGCGTAGCGCTGCGGCGCGCGTGCCCAGGCCCGGCACCCGGTCGATGACGTCCATGACCAGGTGGAAGCGGTCGATGTCGTTCATCATCGCCATGTCGAACGGGGTGGTGGTGGTCCCCTCCTCCTTGTAGCCGCGGACGTGGAGGTTCGGGTGCCCGGTGCGGCAGCCAGGGCGTTCATTGCCAGTGAGATCATGGCGGTGTCGTCCAGGCGCTCCACGCACGTTGGCGCAACATCGTCGAATCCCCACGTAACAGAAGCGGAGTGTGCGGAAACATACACGCTAGGGGCGACCGGAAGGAGAAACCGTGGGCGCCGAGTCGTTCACCGACTTCTACCGGCAGCACTACCGCCTCATCCTGACCGTCGCCCAACAGCGCCTCGGCGGGCACTCCGACGCGGAGGACATCACCGCCGAGGTCTTCCGGATCGCCTGGATGCACGACGCCGACGGGCACGAGCTCACCCTCCGGTGGGCGTATCAAGTGCTGCGCAACGTGATCGGCAACGAATACCGGCGGGTCGCGCGCGGGGCGAAGCTCACCGACCGCACGAGCGCGGCGTTCCTCGAGCACCTCGTCGAGTCCGCGACCGACGACGCGCTTGCGGTGCGTCGCGCCATCGAGGACTTGCCGCCCGACGACCGCGAGATGCTTTCCATGGCCTATTGGGAGGACCTGACCGGCCAGGAAATCGCGTCGATCCTCGGGTGCAGCGCGGTAACGGCGAGAGTGCGGCTCCTGCGCGCCCGCAGGAAACTCAAGACGCTGCTCAACTCCGAGGATTTCGTCTCTGAAGGGACCGACCATGGACGACCTTGAGCGCCGTATCCGCGCCGCCCGACCCATCAGCGGGCACCGGGACCTTCCACTGTCCGACCGGGCGAAGCGCGAGCTCGCCGACCTGATGCTCGCGGACTCCGCGCATCACGCACCCAAGCGGCGCCTCGCGAGGCGACGCCGGAAGGTGATCGCGAGACTCAGCGCCACCGCCGCGATCGCCGCCCTGGCCGTCGCCGGCGTCCTCGTCGGCACGTCCATCTTCTCTTCCCAGGGAGCATACGCCGCGACGCCTCACCTCCTTCCCGTCACCGCGACCGACGAGAACGCGCAGGAAGTCCTCACCAGGCTCAGCCAGAGGGCGAGCGAGGCTGCCGCTTCCGGGACGGCGTCGTCCAGCGTCCAAGTCGAGACGTGGACTCTCCCGACGCAGGTTGAAGGCGAGGAGCCCGCGCGCGTCATCCTTCCCGAGGTGTACCTCGTCACGCAGACGGACGACGGGCAGGTCACGCAAGTGGTGATCACCGGCGGGGCGTCCGACGCGGGAGGGAATCCCGTCTCCGGGCCTGACGTGCCGGCCGAGGGGCAGGTCGTCAGCGAGCAGACGTACCCCATCAAGGTGGAGTGGTCCCTCGATCTGTCGGATTCCGGCGACGTGCTGGCCGCCCACGCCGCCTTGCCGGGCGGCGCGGTGTTGGTGCGCCAATTCTTCGAAGCCGCGATGGGCGACGCCTCGGAGCCGAGCGCGGCCGACGTCATCCGCACGACGAACGAGCTACTCCTCGCGCAGGTGCTCTCGCCGACCCAACAAGCGGCGCTACTCGCCTACTTCGCCGAGCTTCCCGACCTTTCGCTCGTGGGCACCACCGTGGACCGGCTCGGACGCGAAGGACTCCTCTTCATGGCCGCCGACCCGGCGCAGCCCCAGTACGAGGAGGCGCTGATCATCTCAGCCGAAACCGGGAAGATCCTCGGCACCGAGGTCCTCTATATCGGCACTGAGCGCACCGACATCGCGTCACCCTCGGTGGTCCAGTATTCGGTGTGGAAGTAGGGGGCGACATGAAACGTTCGTCGCTCCGCTTGGCGCTCGCGCTCGTTCTTGGCTCCACGGCGCTCGCGGGCTGCGGTGGCGCTGGGGGTGACCTGGAGGCGGCGCCCGGCTGGGAGGAGCCTGGATGGATGATCCAGGTGCGCCAAGAGAACGAGGAGTACCAGACCGCGATGGTCTCCTGTTACGCCGAGTACGGCATCACGGGAACCAAGTCCATGGCAGGCACGGTCGGGGTCATGTTCACGGATGCGGACGGCGGGCCACCCCCGGGGATTGACGCAGTCCTCGAAGTCATGGCGGAGGACTGCAACGCTCGCGTCCCGCTCCCGGAGCACTCGGCCGACAAGGCGCTCGACGAAGCCGCATACGGACGGATGCTCGACACGCGCGAGTGCATGATCGCCCACGGATACGACGTTCCGGAGCCGCCGAGCTTCGCGACCTGGAAGGACTCCGGCCTGCAGTGGGCGTGGAATCCGTATTCCGCGGTCTTCGGCGGGCCCTCGGGAGCGTCGATCTCCAACGACGACATGATGGTGCTGGACAGGGCGTGCCCGCAGGCCGGACCCAACCGCGCCGTGTTCGTGTGAGGCGACGATGACCGACGGGCGAACCGGCGGGACGACGCTCGGCGTGTGGCCGTGGGTGCTCGCGTTTGGCGTCTGCCTCGTTTCGATCGCGGGTTGTAGCGCAACGGACGACGGTGATGAGGCTGTGCCAGGGTGGGAGGAGCCGGGTTGGATGTCGCAGGTGCGGCAGCAGGACGAGGAGTACCAGAACGCGATGGTCTCTTGCTACGCCGAGTACGGCATCAAGGGAACCAAGACCATGGCCGGCGGCGTCGTGCTCGTCAATCTCGGCGGCGACGACGGCCCGATGTCCCCCGAGATGCAGACGGTCGTGGAGGCCATGGCGGACGACTGCAACGCGCGCATCCCGCCTCCGGAGCACTCCATCGACAAGACGCTCGACGAAGCGGCCTACGGGCGGATGCTCGACACGCGCGAGTGCATGATCGCCCACGGATACGCCGTGCCGGAGCCGCCGAGCTTCGAGACCTGGAAGGACTCGGGCTTGCAGTGGGCGTGGAATCCGTACATGGCCGTCTTTGGGGGGTCGTCGGGTGCCTCGATCTCCAACGACGACATGCTGTTGCTGGACAAGGCGTGCCCGCAAGGCGCACCCAACGGCGCCATCTTCTGGAACGCTGGCGATGAGTGACGCGCGAACCTGCCGGGCGGGGCTCGGCGCGCGGCGATGGGTGCTCGCGGCAGCTGCGTGCCTCGCTTCGATCGCGGGTTGTAGCGCAACGGACGACGGTGCTGAGACGGTGCCCGGTTGGGTTGAGCCTGGATGGATGGCGCAAGTTCGCCAAGAGAACGAGGAGTACCAAAGCGCGATGGTTTCGTGCTACGCCGAGTACGGCATCACGGGAACGAAGTCCATGGCAGGCAGGGTCTTGATTGTGTTCACCGACGCGGACGGCGGTCCGCCCCCGGGGATTGACGCGGTCCTCGAAGTCATGGCAGACGACTGCAACGCCCGAGTTCCACTCCCCGAGCACTCGATCGACAAGACGCTCGACGAGGCGGCGTATGGGCGGCTGCTCGACACGCGCGCGTGCATAATCGCTCACGGCTATGACGTGCCGGAACCGCCGAGCTTCGCGACTTGGAGGGACTCGGGCCTGCAGTGGGCATGGAATCCCTACACGGCGGTCTTCGGCGGCTCGTCAGGCGCTTCGGCGACGGATGAGGAACTGCGGGCGCTCGACATTGCGTGTCCGCAAGGCGGACCCAACCTCGTCGTTTTCTCGTGAGTCGACGATGGCTGACGTGATTGGTAGCGCAGGTGGGGCAACTCACTTGGTCGTTCGCGGCGGCTCCGGCCGGGTTGGGCTCATGGGTGCCTGGCCGTGGGCGCTCGCGCTCGTCGTGGCCGCCGGCCTGGGAACCCTGTTCGGGAGTTGGGCCTTCGGGACGCCGCGGGTTGACGAGGCCGCGGACGCTCCTGCGACCGTCGTCGTCACCGAGTTGACCGTAGGGCGGTCCATTCCGCTCGCGGTCTCCGCCTCGTGGGAGAC
>CAZTJX010000123.1:0-934 GCA_964613755.1 uncultured Demequinaceae bacterium
CCATGGTTCGCGAGTACTGCGTGATGAGGTGCGCGGCGGACGAGATGAGCATCCCGGACGTGTCGACGCCGCGCTTTTCGATCGCGTCGATCTCGCTGAAGAGAACCCCAAGATCCACGACGACGCCGTTACCAATGACGGGCGTACAGCCGGGCGAGAGAATCCCGGAAGGCAGCAGATGGAGCGCGTAGGTCTCTCCGCCAATGACGACGGTGTGGCCGGCGTTGTTCCCGCCGTTGTACTTGACGACGTAGTCGACCCGCGACCCTAGAAGATCGGTCGCCTTTCCCTTGCCCTCGTCGCCCCACTGTGCGCCGACCAAGATCAGTCCGGGCATCGTGCCCTCCTTACACGCGAAAGGCCCCCGCGGCTTCTGTAACCGCGGGGACTCTCGCGGTCTCGTTACTTGATCTTCTTGCCTGCACTTCCGAGCTGCTGGCACGCCTCGACGACGCGGGCAGCCATGCCCGCCTCTGCGGCCTTCATCCACGCGCGGGGGTCGTACGCCTTCTTGTTGCCGACCTCGCCGTCAACCTTGAGGACACCGTCGTAGTTGCGGAACATGTGCTCCGCGACCGGACGGGTGTACGCGTACTGGGCGTCGGTGTCGACGTTCATCTTAATGACGCCGTGGCTGACGGCCGCGGCGATCTCCTCCGCGGTCGAGCCCGAGCCACCGTGGAAGACGAGGTCAAACGGCATGTCCTTGCCGACCTTCTTCCCCACCTCGGCCTGGATCTCGCCGAGGATCTCGGGGCGAAGCTTGACCGCGCCGGGCTTGTAGACGCCGTGAACGTTGCCGAACGTGAGGGCCGTCATGTAGCGGCCCTTCTCGCCGGTGCCAAGCGCCTCAACCGTCGCGAGGCCATCAGAATAAAAATGCGAAATGCCGTATCGGAAATCCAATTGTAGACATATCGCCGCCAGTTTTCTC
>CAZTJX010000123.1:944-5715 GCA_964613755.1 uncultured Demequinaceae bacterium
CTCGACGGTGGTGTAGAGCTTGTCGTTGATCTCGGCCTTGACGCCGTCCTCCTCGCCGCCGACGACGCCGATCTCGACCTCGAGGATGACGTTGGCCTTGACGCAGAGGTCGAGCAACTCCTGCGCGAGGGTGAGGTTCTCCGTCATGGGAACGGCCGAGCCGTCCCACATCTGCGACTGGAAGATGGGGTCCTTGCCCTTCGCGACGCGCTCCGCCGACTTGGAGAGCAGTGGCTTCATCCAGGTCTCGATGTACTCCTTGGCGCAGTGATCCGTGTGGAGGGCAATGGTGACGCCGTACGAGTCGGCAACCTCGCGGGCGAACGCCGCGAGCGCGAGCGAACCCACGACCTGGTCCTTGATGGTTCCACCCGACGCGTACTGCCCGCCGCCGACGGAAACCTGGATGATGCCGTCAGACTCCGCCTCCGCGAAACCCTGGATTGCGGCCGTCACGGTCGACGACGACGTGATGTTGATGGCCGGGAACGCGTACTTGCCAACCTTGGCGGCGTCGAGCATTGCGTTGTAGGACTCTGGGGTGGCGATTGCCATGCTTGTCTCCTGCGTTCGATGCGGATTTGTCCGCGTCCATTGTGTCAGATCACCTTCCGCCTGACACGCGCCGAAAGTCCCGTCGGGATCCGCCGTTCCGCCTAGCCCAAACCTCCCGGGGCCGACTCCGGGGGACCCGGCTCGCCCGAAGGACCCGGATGGTCCGGCTTGCCCGGCAGAGAGGCGCCGCCCTCCTCGTGACCGGGCCCGAACGGCCGGTCGGACGGGAACGTTGTTGTCGTGTCGACGGCAGTCGGGAGAGTCGCGGAGCTCCGCTCGGCGATCTCGTCCAAGAGTTCCTCGTACGCGTCCCGTGCTGCCTCTCTTGCCTCCCTTGCCCCGAACGCGGCGAAGTACGCGAGCCGTGAGCCGACGATGACCGCGATTCCCGCAATGAGGACTGGCGTCACCGAACTCAATCCGCCGTTCCCTCTGGCGAAGAAAATCGGTATGGAGAAGACGATTCCCACCCCCAACCACGATCCGAGCTCCAGAAGCGCGCGCGGGGCCGACGTGGAGTTCGCGAGCCCGTCCACCGCACTAGCGCCGATGAAGCACCACGCGGTGGCGGAGAACATGATGAGCATCGTGCGCTCCTCGCCGTCCGAGGCGGTGTTCGATGACCCCGATGTCGCAATCAACACAAACGTCGAGACGAACAGGATCAGCGCAGCCGCCCAGAGGATGCGCTTGGCCTGCTTCGCGACGTTCCGGGGAATCATCGGATCGTCACCCTCCGTGCCCCAGGCCCATGTCACCATGCTGCCTCACCCACGTGTGCATGGCGATGGCTGCCGCCGCGGCGGCATTGATCGAACGCGTGCTCCCGTACTGGGCGATCGCGAGCGTGTCCGCGGCGACGGCCCGAATGGCATCGGACAACCCCACCGACTCCTGGCCGAAGACAAGCAGACACTCGCGCGGGAGCGTGTAGGTCTCCAGCGGGACCGCTCCTGGCAGGTTGTCGATCCCAAGGATTGGAAGGCCTTCGGCGGCAGCCCATGCGGCAAGGTCAGCTGCGTCCGGATGATGTCGAATGTGTTGGTAGCGGTCCGTCACCATGGCTCCGCGCCGGTTCCACCGACGGTTTCCCACGATGTGGACCTCGGACGCGAGAAAGGCGTTCGCCGTTCGGACGATGGATCCAATGTTGAGGTCGTGGTGCCAGTTCTCGATCGCGACGTGGAACGGATGCCGCCGGGCATCGAGATCCGCAACGATCGACTCCATCGTTCGGTACCGATAGCGATCCGCGACGTTGCGTCGATCGCCGTCTGCCAAGAGGTCGCGATCCCACGACTCGCCCTCGGGCCATGGGCCCTGCCATGGACCCACCCCCACCTCGTGCCCAAGCGGTACTTCCGTCACGCGTCAAGACCATCGTTGACGGCGGCGAGCATTCCCTCGATCAGGCAGGCGTAGAGCTCCGTCATCGTGCTCTCATGACGCTGGGCGTCGGATTTGCTCCGGGCCTCGTAGTCGCTCCAAGACCCCTCGCCCCCCAGAACCCACGCGTGGTGGACGCCCGTGACGAGACGCATCGCCTCCTCCGAATAGCCGTAGTCGGGTAGCACGTCGAAAGGGCCGCGGGGCGCGCCCGCTCCCGCGAGTACCGCGAGCGCCCGCTCAAGCGAGGCGGCCCACTGCGCGAGTCGCGGCTCGCTGCGTGCGTGGTCAAGCGCCCGGAGGATCACGGATTGCAGGCGCTTGGTCGCGGACTCGACCTCAAGTTCGGGTGCGAGCGCGGGCACCTCCACGTGTCGGAAGTGGACGGTCCACAGGCCCCGGCGATTCTGAGTCGACGTTACGGGCTCGCGCTCCGATACCCACGCTGTCATCCGCCCACGCGTATCGACCACCGTGAACCGGAAAGGCGAAAACGTGGCCATGTGAGCCTTCTCCGGAAGCTTCTCGTCCCGAATGACACCTCCCTCGATCCCGACGCGGAGGTCCCGGGGACCGGCGCGGGGGATCCAGTCGAGCCAACGGCTCACGTCCTTGGGGCGATAGCGTTCGCGCCCGGGAATGACCAGGCCAACCGGGGTATCGAAGTACAGTTCATGCGCGTGCCGGAACGCGGCCAGGTTGCCGTACGAGGGCTTGGGCGCGCGTCCGGCTCGCCACGCACGGGCGTGCGCGACGAATGTCGCAGCGGCGGCCAGTTGCCCATCCACGGTGTGATGCTAGCGCGATAGCGACCCCCGCGACGGGGACTGTGCCAACGGGCGACCGGTCGGTGGGGTCGGGGCCGTAGGCTATCCGGGTGATGACTACCCTCCTACCGACCCTCGGGCCCTCCTGGATGGACCCCGAAACGCTCCTCACATGGTTCGGCTCGTGGGCCGCCTGGGGTGTCGCCGCTGTCGTCTTCATCGAGACGGGCCTGCTCTTCCCGCTGCTTCCGGGGGACACGCTTCTCTTCACTGCGGGTGTGTTCACGGCGAACGACACCATCACCCTGCCGATCGGACTCGTCGTGACCATCACGGGCATGGCCGCGATTCTCGGCCCCCAGAGTGGATACCTCATCGGCCGGCTCGCCGGCCCGAAGATCTTCAGCCGCCCGGACGGCCGCATCTTCAAACAGGCCAATATCGACAAGACTCACGCCTTCTTCGAGAAGTACGGGGGCCGCGCAATCGTTCTCGGACAGTTCGTTCCCTTCGTCCGGACCTACATCCCCGTCGCCGCAGGCGTGGGCAAGATGCCCTACCGTCACTTTGCCCTGTTCAACGTTATCGGTGCCCTCGTCTGGGGTGTCGGTGTTACGCTCGCCGGTTTCTTCCTCGGATCGGTCGGGTTCGTCAAGGACCACTATGAGATCGCGATCGGCCTCGTTCTCTTCGTCTCCCTCATTCCGATCATGGTGGAGTGGATCCGTCACCGGCTCGAGGCCCGACGATCCGCCAGGGCCGCCGGTTCGGCCGCGTAGAGCAGGCACCTCACCTGCACGCACGGCAAGAGGCCCCTCGCATGAGCGGGGGCCCCTTCTCGTTCAGGAGCCGTGATCTAGAAGGTGACGCTCGGCGCCTGGCGGGTGGCCTCGTCCGTCGTCTCGAAGTACTCCTCCTTGTGGAAGCCAAACATGCCCGCGATGACGTTCGTCGGGAAGGTCTCCACCTTGGTGTTGATCGTCCGCACGTTCGCGTTGTAGAAGCGACGTCCCGCGGCGATGCGGTCTTCCGTGTTGGTCAGTTCCGCCTGGAGCTGCTGGAAGTTGACGTTCGCCTTGAGATCCGGGTAGTTCTCGACGACGGCAAAGAGCTTTCCTAGCGCCTGGGTCAGGACGTTCTCCTGTGCGGCCTGCTCCGCAGGACCAGAGCCGGGGGCGGCCGCGGCGGCGCGCGCCTTTGTCACTTCCTCGAAGGTGCCCTTCTCGTGTTTCGCGTAGCCCTTGACGGTCTCGACGAGGTTGGGAATGAGGTCGTGGCGGCGCTGGAGCTCGACGTCGATCTGTCGCCAAGCTTCCTGCACTAGGTTGCGTAGCTTGACCAGCGCGTTGTACTGGGTTATCGCCCACACCGCGATGATGGCGATAACGGAGATGATGACGATCGTGGGCACCATGAGGAACGCTCCTAGGGGTCTCGGTCCTATCGCGATGCTAGCGGCCTAAGGCCTGATTTCCCACTGGAGGCGCACGTCACGCGCGCGGCGGGCGAGACGAAGACGTCCAGACATCCTCGGGAATGGCCTCCACGACATCGATCAGAGCATCCAGGCGCCTCGAGAGTCGACGAACGCCGATGGGGCCAGCCCGCCAGGTGAGGATCGCCCCTGCATCGATGGCGAAGGGCATCCCGCGGGTGTCGCGCCGCGCCAGACGCCGCTGCAACTGGGGGTTGAACATCCGTCGAACAAAGGCTGCGTCACCGGACACGATACGCCAATGATCGTCGAAGTTGGGATTGCCGACGGTAAGATCCTGCCCTCCCGCGACCTTCGTGATCGCCGCGACAAGATCCTCGGGAAGCAACTCAAGCGACGGCGGGTGCGCATCGAGCTCGACGAGAGTGACCTGGTACAACTGCGTCGCCGGTCTTCGCACCACGTACGTGAAGGTCGCGCACTCATGGAAGCGGTGAGCACCCGTGAGCACATTTGCCGCAATGCCTCCCCGGCCGGGGGAAAACGGGAACACCGAGAACCGTGCGGGGATCTCGGTGTCGCGCGCTCGATAGTCCCAGCCTCGCACCGCAGCGAAGAGGGCGATTCG
>CAZTJX010000124.1:0-3032 GCA_964613755.1 uncultured Demequinaceae bacterium
GTCGTACGCCTTCAGGATGGTGTTCTTCGTGGACATGTAGACGGGGTAACCGCGGTCAAGTCCGTAGCGGAGCGAGGCCCTCGCGAAGTCGGCGATCGACTCGTTGAAGTTGTACATACCCATGACGACGCCGCCGTCCTCGGGCATATTCACGATCTCCATCTCCACGGGTTCCGAGCCGTCCGCCGGGGTGTACGTCATGGTCACGACGCCTGCGCCCGGGACCTTGTAGTCCGTCGCCTTGTACTGGTCGCCGTGGGCGTGGCGGCCGATGACGATCGGCTTGGTCCATCCGGGAACGAGGCGAGGGATGTTGGAGATGACGATGGGCTCGCGGAAGACGACGCCGCCGAGGATGTTGCGGATGGTCCCGTTCGGGGACTTCCACATTTTCTTGAGGCCGAACTCCTCCACACGCGCCTCATCCGGCGTGATCGTGGCGCACTTCACCCCGACCCCGTGCTCCTTGATGGCGTGCGCGGCATCGATCGTCACCTGGTCGTCGGTGGCGTCGCGGTTCTCCATCGAGAGGTCGTAGTAGCGAAGGTCGACATCGAGATGAGGAAGGATCAGCCTGTCCCGGATGAGTTGCCAAATGATGCGCGTCATCTCATCGCCATCGAGTTCGATGATGGGACCGTTGGCCTTGATCTTCCCCATGCGTCTCCTCCTCTTTCCACGTGACGTGTGCACTGCTCAGGCTAGACCACTCAATCGCGGGCTCGTGAGCGCGCGGAAGCGCCTCCGGCGCCCTTGCTCAAGCCGTGGCAGGATGTTCGATGGAGCGATGACCGCTTCCTCCTCACAGATCGGACCACCATGGCTAAGAAAGCGCCGCAGTCGAAAGCTGCGGAGATCATGCCCAGCATCGACGACGACACGCAGGTCGTTGACGACGCGGCGGGACCCACCCTCGTGGGCCGCCTCTTCGGCGAATTCCTCGGAACCTTCCTCTTCATGTTCGCCGGCCTCGGAATCACTGTCTTCACGTTGACACTCGGCGGAAAATACGACGGGTACCTCACCGTAGGCCTCGCCTGGGGTATTGCCCTCGTCGCGCTGATCGCCGTCGTCGGGCCAGTCTCCGGAGCCCACTTCAATCCGGCCGTGACCGTCGCCCTCTGGGTCGCGGGCCGATTCCCCGGCCGCGATGTGGCCCTGTACATCGTTCTGCAGGTCGCGGGCGCCGTGGGCGCTGGCGGGCTCGTCTACTACTACGCGGGCACCTTCGCTGGTGTCGGGGACGAGGCCGCGGGTGAGGTCTCCTCGTCCGCCGTCATGTCATACGTCTCGATCGGGTACGGCGATCACGCGGACTTCGGGGATCCGGTTCCGCACCATGCGGAGCTCTTCCCGGCAGCTCTCATGGAGTTCCTGGCGACGGCGATGCTCGTCGCCATCGTCCTCGGGGCGACGTCCAAGCGCGTATCGAAGGCGCAGGCTCCCCTCGCGATTGGCTTCGGACTCGCCGCGCTCATCATGCTCGCCGGACCCATCACGAGCGCTGGCCTGAACCCCGCGCGCGACACCGCGACGGCCGTATACGCGTGGGTCACCAACCTCACCACGGGCGAGACGGGCAACTGGGCTCTGAGTCAACTCTGGCTCTGGTGGCTCGTCACCATCATCGCGGGAGCGTTCGTTGGCTTGCTCTATCGGGGCTTCGGTCCCGTCGAGGATCTTGTCGGCGACGACGTCGAGGCCGCAATCGAGGCCTAGTCGCACTCTCCACGTTGGGGGCCCGGTCGGCGAAGGTCGGCCGGGTCCTCCCGCGTCTCCGCGCTACGTCTAGTCCAGGACGCCCGAGGTGGCAAGGACGACGAGCACGGCGCCGAGACCCACGAAGATGGATGTATCGACGACCCTGCTACGGACGCGAAGCATCGTTCCTCCCGCGCCGCTCGCGCGCGTGATGGCTCCGACGAACGCCAGCCCGGCAAGCACCCACATTCCCGCGATCACGGTGACGTCGACCAAGACGACGACACCAAGAATCACGGCGAGGAGAGGGAGCCAGACCGAGGCTTGAGGACGTTGGGTCACGGGAGCGCCTAGTGGAAGAAGTGCCGTGTGCCGGTGAAGTAGAGCGAGACTCCAGCCTCCGTCGCGGCGTCAATGACCTCGGCATCGCGAATCGAACCGCCTGGCTCGACGACGGCGACCACTCCAGCTTCCGCAAGAACCTGAAAGCCATCCGCGAAGGGGAAGAAGGCGTCCGAGGCCGCGACAGAACCCGAGGCGCGCTCGACGCCCGCCCGCGCGACCGCGAGTCGACACGAGTCGACGCGATTGACTTGACCCATACCGATGCCGACGGAGGCTCCTCCCTTGGCGAGCAGGATCGCGTTCGATTTGGTCGAGCGGACCGCCCGCCACGCGAACTCGAGATCGGCGAGGGCCTCGGGCGAGACCATCGGTCCCGCCGCGAGCGTCCAACTCTCCGGGTTATCGCCAGGCGCGTCGATCCGGTCCGCCTGCTGCATGAGAAGCCCACCCGAGATCGGCCGATACTCGCCCGCTCCGCGGCCGCCCTGCACCACGAGTATCCGTAGGTTCTTCTTCTTGGCGAGGATCTCGAGTGCCCCAGGCTCGAATGACGGCGCGGCGATTACCTCCGTGAAGATCTCCCCAATCTGGCTCGCGGCTGTGGTCGTCATCTCACGATTGGAGGCGATGACACCGCCGTATGCCGAGGCCGGGTCGCACGCGTGCGCCTTGGCGTGCGCGTCGGCGACGTCCGCGCCTACCGCGATCCCGCAGGGGTTCGCGTGTTTGACGACGGCGACGGCGATCCCGTCGTGGTCGTGCGCCGCTCGCCACGCCGCATCCACGTCGACGTAGTTGTTGTAGGACATCTCCTTGCCGTGAAGTTGCTCGGCATTCGCGATGCCCCCCTCTGAGGCCTCATCCGTGTACAGCGCAGCACTCTGGTGCGGGTTCTCTCCGTAGCGCAGCGCGGCGCGGCGCTTCGCGCTCATTGCGACCCAGCCTGGGAAACCCGTCCCCTCGTCATCCGCCGCGACGACGCCGCC
>CAZTJX010000124.1:3042-5656 GCA_964613755.1 uncultured Demequinaceae bacterium
CACGAGGCGACGTGGATGTCGTAGGTCGCCGTGTGCCGAAACGCCTCGACGGCAAGGGCTTGGCGTTCGGCGAGGGTGAAGCCTCCCGACGCGATGGCGGCGAGCGCGGCGTCGTACTCCCCCGGGTTCACCACGACGGCGACGCTGGGATGGTTCTTCGCGGCGGCTCGAACCATCGATGGGCCGCCAATGTCGATCTGCTCGATCACTTCGTCGGGGGCCGCCCCCGAACGGACGGTTTCGGCGAACGGGTAGAGATTGCACACGACCAGATCGAAGGGTGCGATCCCCATCGCCTCGAGCTGGCTGACGTGAGACTCGAGTCGCCGATCCGCGAGAATTCCCGCGTGAATGCGCGGGTGCAGGGTCTTGACCCTGCCGTCGAGGCACTCCGGAAACTCGGTGACGTCGTCGACCTTCGTAACGGCAATTCCCGCGTCTGCGATTCGCGTCGCAGTGCTGCCCGTCGAGACGATCTCCACTCCGGCGCTCGCGAGTCCACGTGCGAAGGACTCGATGCCGGTCTTGTCGTACACGGACACGAGAGCCCTGCGCACCGGTTGGCGGTCGTTCATGATCGATCCTTTCCTGGGACCCCGAGCAGGACGTGGCGCCCCTCGACGGTCCAGCCTCGCGCGACGAGTGCGTGGATGGTGTCGACGACGAGCGCGCGCTCGACGGTCTTGATGCGTTCGTGCAACGTCTCCTCGGTGTCGTTCGGCGTCACCTCGACGACCTCCTGGGCGATGATCGGGCCCGTGTCCACCCCCTCATCGACGAAGATAACCGTGCACCCGGTCACCTTGACACCGTGTGCGAGCGCATCGCGGACGCCGTGAGCTCCGGGGAACGACGGGAGAAGTGCCGGATGAGTGTTGATGATGCGACCAGCGAAGTGCGCGACGGTCGCGGGGGCGAGAATCTTCATGAAGCCCGCGAGCACGACGAGATCGGGGGAATGTGCGTCGATGGCCGTCACGATGTCGCGATTCCACTCCTCACGGCTTGGGTAATCTGCGAGAGGGATAACGGACGTAGGTACGCCAGCTGCCCGAGCGATGTCCAGCCCGGGGGCCGACGGCCGATCCGAGATCACGGCCGCTATCCTCGCTCCGTATCCATCGCTCCCGGACGCTTCGAGGATCGCCGACATGGTGGTTCCCGCACCGGAGATCAACACCACGATCGAGGCTGGGGGCGCGTCGCTTGTCACATCCTGACCCTATCGGCATGCTGGATACCTCACCTACGCTAGGAACCCCGTGACCCCCGCTCCCGTTGCCCCCCGCTTCTCTCGTGCCGTCTCGCGATCCATCCGCCTGTTCGCGCTTCTTCTCGCTGGCGCCGTGGTGGCGACGCTGCTCCCCTTCCCCTGGACCCTCGCCGGGCTTCCGATCGCTGGGGCGGCCTGCGTCGTCGCCCTTATTGCCATGATCGCGATGCGTGGGGGAGCGAGCACCGGCCTCTGGCTGTCGATGCTGGTGGGGCTTGTACTATCGATCGGGCTCGCGCTCACGTTTACTACGGAGGCCATCTTCTACCGCGAGTTCTCGATCTTCCAGGACTGTCGCAACAATGCCATCACCGTGGGCGCGGCGGCCGAGTGCCAGAAGGAACTCGAGGACTCGGTGAATGCCCGCCTGAAGGACTGGGAGAACGCGCTCCGGCCGGCTCCCGCCGTTTCTTCGAGTTCGAGTTAGCCCACTTCGCGGCGAGGCCCACCCCGGCCCATCCGAGCGCGACGAGGAACGCCACCCACAGCGACGTCTCGACTGGGGACGGGCCAACGCTCGCCAGGTTCCCGCTCCCGAGCGAACCCATCGACGCCACGGCCCCTGCACCCGCTAGAGCGGCCACGACAACGATCCCCACCACCTGGGTCCCGACGCCCGGTCTCGAGTTCCAGCGTCGAGCGAGTAGCAGCGTCGCAACCCCGATCGCGACGATGATCAGGGGAGCGAGCACGAGGAGACCCCCCGCAGAGTGGGGAAGTGCGCCGAGGATCGGAACCGAGGGAAGGGGGCCAGTCGTGAGGTGCCCGGGCGAGTACTCCGTCCCCGTGCCTACCGCGAATCCGGGACCGGCCAGCCACGAAACACCCCACACAGCCATGGTCGGCGCATACGCCGCCTCGCCGATGCCAAGCGCGAGGGTGCCGACAGGATCAGCATCAAGGGTTGACCCAACACGCCCGATGTCCGACCACCCTGACACGGACCAGCCGCAGAAGGCCAGGGCGCCCGCCGCCCAGATCCCCAGGGCTGTCGCTACCCCCAGTCTCCATCCTCCGCTGAGGGCCGCGGGCAGGCGGTTCACTCGCGAACCGCGCAACCACCCTGCACGCCAAAGGCCAGCGCCCGCCCCTCCCCCCGCGACGAGGACGCCGACGGCGGCGCCCCGCGTCACGGCGTTCGGGACGGTCGCCGTGGCGTCAGAGGCCGCAGCAACGATCGCGACACCGGCCGCGTAGGTCACGGTGAAGGCGAGCCAACTTCCCGTCGTGGGAACCGCGAAGCGCCGGGCGAGACTGGCGGCGAGCCACCCGAAGACGGCCGTCAGCCCGAGAGGCACAAGGCTCACGGACGCGGCTGCCGTACCGGCGGCGACGGAGTGA
>CAZTJX010000125.1:0-5533 GCA_964613755.1 uncultured Demequinaceae bacterium
GATGTTCTTCAGGTCATCGTCGCTCAGGCGCGACCCCAGCAGGCCCGCGGTATCGAGCGCGGTGTGGATGCCCAGGTCCTCCTTCGCGCAGCGGAAGACGTTCATCACGAACGGCGCCTGGAGGAGCGGCTCCCCGCCGGAGATCGTCAGGCCACCGCCCGTGACCTACATGGCCTTCTGGTAGCGCGAGACCCGCTCCATGACCTGCTCGACGCTTCGCGGGATACCGTCGCACCGATGCCATGTATCGGGGTTATGGCAGTACTGACAGCGCATGCCGCAGCCCGCCATGAAGATCGTCAGCCGCGTCCCGGGGCCGTCCTGGGCCGTGACCAGGTCCCACGAGTGAATGAACCCGGTAGCGCCCCCGTTCCCCAGCTCCTTCGACTCCTCCAACTCGGCGTCGGCGACGCCCATGAAGGGAACCAACGTGGGATCGACGCTCATGGACACCTCCTCCGACCGCGGGCCGGGAGCGCAACACGCGCCCGACCCTCGTTGACCCGCCCACGCCCTGGGCAGGCCCCGCCGATTATCGTCCTAGAGTTCCGTGTGGAACGTCCGGGAGAGAACATCCTCCTGCTGCTCACGCGTCAGACGCGTGAGGTTCACAGCGTATCCCGAGACTCGGATCGTCAACTGAGGGTACTTCTCCGGGTGCTCCATCGCGTCCTCGAGGGTTTCGCGGTTGAGCACGTTGATGTTGACGTGGAAGCCGTCGGAGACGCTGTAGGCGTCCAGGATGCCCACCAGGTTGACGATCTGCTCTTCCTTCTCGCGGCCAAGGCCGGTCGGCGTAACCGTCGCGGCAAGCGAGATGCCGTCCTGCGACTCGTCGTACGGGAGCTTGGCGACCGAGCGCGCCGTCGACCCGGCGCGCGGCATTGCTCACGAAGGCTCCTCCCAGAGTCGACCGGGCGGAATGCCCTGGGGGCAGGCGGCCATGACCTCGTCGGTCTTCCCTGGCGGAATCAGAGCCGTCACGTACGGACTCCACCACGGGCCGTCCGAATCGAACCGCGCGAGATAGACCTCGCGGCTCGGGGGCGTTTCGAATTGGGCGCCGTAACCCTCCAAACACGTCGGAAGCTCGTCGAGAAAATAGTCCGCGTACGCCTGCCTCTGTTCCTCCGTGGGAGGCTCGTAGTAGATCTCGGCCAGCGGATACTGCGCCTCGCACACGTAGGAGGCCAGTTCGAACTGTCGCCAATACTCGTCGGTCGGATTGTCGACGTTGGCTTTCACGCTGATTCCCCCTTGGTCCTCCTCCGCATCGTATCCCGCTGCGCGAAGGCACTCCGCCCGCACCTGGATGTAGTCGAAGGGGGAGGTCTCGCGGATGACGGCGACCTGGGGCGGGTCCGTGATTCCAAACATCTCTGCGGTCTCGTGCAGGGCCTGCGCACTGAGGTCGCCGCCATCGGCTCCGTCGGCGGAGGTCGCGTTTGGCTCGCCTTGCGACCCTGTGGTGGGCATCTGACCCGAACAACTTGACAACGCGCTCGACACTGCGACAACGGCGATGGCCGTCGCAAGGCGCGTGTCCGCCCTCAACGCTCTCCTGCCTCTCAATCGGTCACGGCGCGACGCGCGCGGCCAGCGCGGCCCCTCAAGCAACCTCCCTGGCCGCGTGCCTCACGGTGTCAGGGGTAGTAGCAACCACCATACGCCGACGAGATGCTCGGCGCAGTGACCTTCCAACTGATGCTGTTCATTCCGGTGGCCTTGCTCTTCCAGCCTGCCGACGAGCCGGCATACCAACCATATGTGTATTGGTCGTACATCGGACCCCAGAGGAAGTAGGTGCCCCCCGCACCCGTGTTCGCGTAGATCTTCGCGGCCATGTAAACGCCACATGATGTGTTTCCGATACTGACTACATCAGCAGAGGCTGGCGCCGGAAGACCAATCACAGCCGCGACGGTAAGGGCTGACACGGCCGCGCTGAGACGCGCGCCGCGCTTCTTCATGATCATGATTCGCACCCTTCGCTAGATGGACTGGGGATGCGTGAGCGGAAGCCACTCCCACTGGGAACGCTAGTGATTGCGTCGAGGGGGGAAAGCCCCCATTTGTGGGGGCAGGAGAAGATCGGACCCGACCCCGGCTTCCCGGACACGGGGTGTAGTGATCACGCCGCAATCTCGGGATAGGGGTGAAGCGTCTCGAAGGCCGCGGGGTGTGCGAGTGGCTCGGAATGGGCTTCCTGGGCCTTATAGGCGCCATCGTGGTGTGGGTAACCCCATGCACCGCGCGCTCGATCGTCACGGGGACGCTGCTCAAGCCCGAGCCTGCCCCAGCGCCTGCGAAGTAGCGCCCGCCGGGGCGCTCCACATTGCTCAGATTACGTGGTGACGCCGTACCCCGCCGAGACCCATGCGGTGATGCCGCCCTCAAGGCCGACGGTGTTCTCGTAGCCCCAGCTCGCCATGGCGTTGATCGCCACGCGCGAGCGGTTGCCACTCCGGCAGTACACGGCGTAGTCGCCCGTGGGATCAAGGGCCGAGATGAGTCCGGGGAAGTCCACCGACTCGACGTTGGCATTGACGGCACCTGCGAGGTGACCGGCTGCGAACTCCTCGGGCGTGCGGACATCGACGATCATGACGCCGGGTTCCGCTGCCGCAGCCGCGAACTCCGCCGCGGCAATGTGCTGGCCCGCAAAGGCGGGCGCCTGGACCGCCGCCGGTGGCGCCTCAGTCGTGGTCGAGCAGGCGGTGCCCGTCAGGGCGAAGGCGAGGCCGAGGGCGATTCCTGCGGCGCGTGTGGAGCGGAACCTCATGGCGACTCCTCTGCATCTATCTCACGTGTGTGTAGGTCCGAGGGAACTATACCCCCATGGGTATATCAACGCCCGTGGGGCTGTCCACCGTTCCAGGCTAGTAGACGGTGAGCCCGCGCTCTCGGAAGACGGAGCGCGCGATCTCGACCTCGTCGGCCGTCGGTGGCTTGACCCCGCCCAGCAGGTACACATCCCCCGTCGCCGCCCACTTGGTGCGGCCGAGCTGGTGGAACGGCAGCACCTCGACCCGCTCCACCGTATCCAGTCCGGCCACGATGTCGGCGACGGCCGCGATGTTGTCGGGCGCGTCCGTCAGCCCTGGGACCAGCACGAACCGAATCCACATCGCTCGCCCCAGATCGGACAGGCGCCTCGCGAAGTCGAGCGTCGGTTGGAGTTCGCGCCCCGTCACGCGCAGATACGTCTCGGGCAGCCCGGACTTGATGTCGAGCAAAGTGAGGTCCACGTCCTGCAACTGAACGTCGCTGAGTCGGTCGCCAAGCAGGCCGGACGTGTCGAGCGCGGTGTGGATGCCAAGGTCCGCCTTCGTGTGGCGGAAGACGTTCGCGACGAACGGCGCCTGGAGGAGGGGCTCGCCCCCGGAGATGGTCAGACCGCCTCCGGTCACCTCCATGACCTTTGTGTAGCGCGCGATCCGCTCCGTCACCTGCTCGACGCTGCGGCGAATCCCGTCGCGCATGCGCCAGGTTTCGGGGTTGTGGCAGTACTGGCAGCGCAGGGTGCACCCCGCGAGGAAAAGCGTCATGCGCGTGCCGGGGCCGTCCTGGCCCGTCGAGAGGTCCCAAGAGTGAACGAACCCCGTCGTCCCCAAGGCGGCGATCGGCTCGGGCGCGTTGAGTTCCTCGTCGGCGTGGCCCATGAAAGGCACCGACGGCGTCACGGACTCGGGACTCATCGACACCTCCTCATGCCATGGGCCGAAGGCGCCGTGTACGCCCGGCGCGGTGGATAGCCCACCCACGCTCCGGGTGGACGCCCGTCTAGAGCTCCGCGTGGAACGTGCGGGAGAGGACGTCCTCCTGCTGCTCACGCGTGAGCCGCGTGAAGTTCACGGCGTACCCGGAAACCCGGATCGTCAATTGAGGATACTTCTCCGGGTGCTCCATCGCGTCCTCGAGGGTCTCGCGGTTGAGCACGTTGATGTTCACGTGGAAGCCGTCGGAGACGTTGTAGGCGTCCAGGATTCCGACGAGGTTGGTGATCTGCTCGGCCTTCGTACGTCCCAGCCCGGACGGCGTGACCGTCGTGGTGAGCGAGATCCCGTCCTGCGAGTCCTCGTAGGGAAGCTTCGCGACCGACAGCGCCGCGGCGAGCATGCCGTGGGTGTCACGCCCGTTCATCGGGTTGGCACCGGGGGCGAAGGGCTCTCCCGCGCGACGCCCGTCCGGGGTGTTTCCCGTCGTCTTTCCGTAGACGACGTTGGACGTGATCGTCAGCACGGACTGCGTGTGCAGCGAGTCGCGGTATGTCTTCTGCTTGCGGATCTTGCCCATGAAGCGCTTGACGAGGTCGGCGGCGATCGCGTCGACGCGGTCGTCGTCGTTGCCGTACTTGGGGAACTCCCCCGTGACCTCGTAGTCGACGACGAGCCCGGTCGCGTCCCGCACGGGGCGCACCGTCGCGTATTTGATCGCGGAGAGGGCGTCCGCCACGACGGAGAGGCCGGCGATACCGCACGCCATCGTGCGGAGGATGTCCTGATCGTGCAGGGCCATCTCGAGCCGCTCGTACGCGTACTTGTCGTGCATGTAGTGGATGCAGTTGAGCGCGTCGACGTACGTCTCCGCGAGCCAGTCCAGGAGGTGATCGAACTTGTTCAGGACGTCGTAGAAGTCGAGGACGTCGCCCACGACCTCGTTCTGCGTCGGGCCGACCTGCTTGCCCGTCATCTCGTCGCGCCCGCCGTTGATCGCGTAGAGGAGCGCCTTGGCGAGGTTGACGCGGGCGCCGAAGAACTGCATCTGCTTGCCCACGCACATGGCGGACACGCAGCAGGCGATCGCGGAGTCGTCGCCCCACGAGGTGCGGATCAGGTCGTCGGACTCGTACTGGATGGCGGAGGTGTCGATCGAGACCTGCGCACAGAACTCCTTGAAACCCTGCGGGAGCTTGTCGCTCCACAGAACCGTGAGGTTCGGCTCCGGCGCGGGGCCGAGGTTGTAGAGCGTCTGAAGGAACCGGAAGGAGGTCTTGGTGACGAGAGAGCGGCCGTCGTCCCCCATGCCCGCGATGGACTCCGTCACCCAGGTCGGGTCGCCGCTGAAGAGGGTGTCGTACTCGGGCGTGCGGAGGAAGCGGATGATGCGGAGCTTGATGACGAAGTCGTCGATGATCTCCTGGGCGTCGCTCTCCGTGAGCGTGCCGTCCTCGATGTCGCGCTGCAGGAAGACATCCAGGAAGGTCGAGGTGCGGCCGAGCGACATCGCCGCACCGTTCTGCTCCTTCACGGCGCCCAGGTAGGCGAAGTAGAGCCACTGCACGGCCTCACGGCCGTTGGACGCCGGGCCCGAGATGTCGAAGCCGTAGGAGGCGGCCATCTCCTTGAGCTCCTCGAGGGCCCGGATCTGCTCCGAGTTCTCCTCGCGGTCGCGGATGACGTCCTCGACGGAGCGCTCCATGTCCAGGGCGATCCGCTCCAACTTCTTGCCGTGGATCAGGGCGTCGACACCGTAGAGCGCCACGCGACGGTAGTCGCCGATGATGCGGCCGCGACCGTAGGCGTCGGGCAGG
>CAZTJX010000126.1:0-5507 GCA_964613755.1 uncultured Demequinaceae bacterium
ACGGCCTGCTTGCCGAGCTGTTCCACTCCCCCTCCGTTGAGGAGTCCGACGGTGTCGCCGCCCCCCGCGAAAAGCGCGCGACCCAGGAGGCCGATGAAGAGCATGCCCACGACCCCGCCGACGTAGTGGACGGCGAGCACGTCGAGCGAGTCGTCGATCTTGAGGCGGAACTTGAGCTTGAGGCCCCAGAAGCACGCCATGCCGGCGACGATGCCGAGAAGGAGCGCGGGGAGCGGATCAAGGAAGCCCGCGGCCGGGGTGATCGCCACGAGGCCCCCGACGGCGCCGGTGGCGGCACCGAGCGCGGTTGGCTTGCCGACGCGCCAGCGCTCGATGAAGAGCCAACCGAGGATTCCTCCCACGCCGGACATGTGGGTCCCAAGTGCGGCGGAGGCGGCGTCTGCGCCCGAGGAGAGGGCCGAGCCGGCGTTGAAGCCGATCCAGCCGAACCACAGAAGTCCCGCACCAAGGATCGTCAGGGGCAGGTTGTGCGGCGGCATCAGTTCCTTCGGCCATCCCTTGCGTCGTCCCAGGACGGCCGCGAGGGCGAGGGCGGAGGCTCCGGAGCAGATCTCGACGACCGTTCCCCCTGCGAAGTCCAGCACGCCCCACTTCGCCATCCAGCCGTCGGTTCCCCACGCCCAGTGAGCGATCACCGGATACACGACGACGGACCAGAGCACGAGGAACACGAGCATCGAGCCGAAGCGCGTGCGGTCCGCGCCCGCGCCCGTGATGAGCGCACCCGTGATGATCGCGAACATCATCTGGAACATGACGAAGGCGGCGGGCGGGAAACTGAATTCGAAGGCGCCGGCGTCGTTGATGTGGCGAAGACCCAGGAAGTCGAGCCCACCGACCAGGCCGGAACCGGTGTCGGGACCGAAGGCGAGGGTGAAGCCCACAAGCGTCCAGGTCACCGAGATGACCGCGAGGGCCCCGAAGCTGTACATGAGCATCGCGAGGGAGTTCTTCGCGCGGACCATGCCCGCGTAGAAGATCGCGAGTCCCGGGGACATCAGGAGGACGAGGGCGGTGCAGACGAGAATCCAGGCGGTGTCGCCGGTGTCGAAGGCCACGGGACGAATCCTTCCTCGCGCGCCATCGGCCCGGACGCTGTCGCCCGGCGCGCATCAGCACGCGGTGCCGAGCGTATAGAGGCAAGGTTTCGACCGTGTTTCCCCGAGGTTAACTCGGGGGCCTCGCAGGCGCCGCGCGGGCGTTCATTGTTGGTCGTGGGGCGATCGAGGGATGATCGTACGGCCGGGCCCAATCCGGTACAGTAGTGCCTCGCGGCCGTAGTAGCGCGCGATCCTCCGTAGCTCAATTGGCAGAGCAGCCGACTGTTAATCGGCAGGTTACTGGTTCGAGTCCAGTCGGGGGAGCTTCTGCTATCGGCGCCGATGGGGCGCCTAGTCCCCGGCCTTCTTCAGGCGGGAACGGGCCCTGCCGCGGACAGTCTGGTCAAGGATCACCTTGCGCAGCCGCACGAACTCCGGCGTCACCTCCACGCACTCGTCCTCGCGGGCGAAGTCCAGGCACTCCTCGAGTGTGAGGCGGCGCGGCGGGGTGAGGCTCTCGAAGTTGTCGCTCGTCGATGAGCGGATGTTCGTGAGCTGCTTCTCCTTGGTGATATTGACGTCCATGTCTTCGTTCCGCGCGTTTTCGCCGACGATCATGCCCTCGTAGACCTCCTGCGTGGGCTGGACGAAGAAGGAACCTCGGTCCTGGAGCGCGAGGAGCGCGTTCGGGGTCACGGCGCCGGGTCGGTCCGCGACGAGGGAGCCGGAGTTGCGGTACTCGATCGGCCCGGCCCAGCGCTCGTAGCCCTGAGCGATGGACGATGCGATGCCGGTCCCCCGCGTGTCGGTGAGAAACACGGAGCGGAATCCGATGAGGCCGCGTGCCGGGACCAAGAACTCCATGCGGACCCAGCCCGTGCCGTGGTTGGACATGGTCGTCATGCGGCCCTTGCGGCCGGCTAGGAGCTGCGTCACGGTGCCGAGGTGCTCCTCCGGGACGTCCACGGTTAGGTGCTCCATGGGCTCGTGGACGTGCCCGTCGATGGTCTTGACGACCACCTGGGGTTTGCCCACGGTGAGCTCGAAGCCCTCGCGGCGCATCTGCTCCACAAGGATCGCGAGCGCGAGCTCGCCTCGACCCTGGACCTCCCACGCGTCGGGCCGATCCGTGGGCAGGACGCGGATGGAGACGTTGCCGACGAGCTCGCGGTCCAGGCGGTCCTTGATCTGGCGCGCGGTGACCTTGCCGCCCTTGGTGTGGCCGGCCAGCGGCGACGTGTTGATGCCAACCGTCATGGAGATCGCGGGGTCGTCGATCGCGATGAGCGGGAGCGGGCGCGGGTCGTCGACGTCCGTGAGGGTCTCGCCGATCGTGATGTCCTCGATACCGGCGACGGCGACGATGTCCCCCGGCCCCGCGCTGTCCGTCGGGACGCGCTCCAGGCCCTTGGTCTCGAGGAGCTCGGTGATCTTGACCGGCTTGATCGTTCCGTCCTTGCGCGCCCACGCGACCGTCTGGCCCTTCTTGATCTCGCCGTTGTAGACGCGCAGGAGCGCGAGGCGGCCGAGGAACGGGGAGGCGTCGAGGTTGGTGACGTGCGCCTGGAGGGGGGCTCCGTCCTCGTAGGTCGGCGCGGGGACGCGTTCCAGGACCACCTTGAAGAGCGGCTCGAGATTGGGGTGGTTCGGCATCTCGCCGTCGGCGGGCTGGTCCATGGACGCGCGGCCCGCCTTGGCCGCGGCGTAGACGACGGGGACGGCAAGCAGAGAGTCGATGTCGAGGTCGGGTACCTCGTCGTGGAGGTCGGAGGCGAGGCCGAGCAACAGGTCGTGGGTCTCCTCGACGACGGCGGCGATGCGGGCGTCGGGCCGGTCAACCTTGTTGACGACGATGATGACGGGCAGGTGTGCGGCGAGCGCCTTGCGCAGCACGAAACGGGTCTGTGGGAGGGGGCCCTCGGAGGCGTCGACGAGCAGAACGACGCCGTCGACCATGCTGAGTCCGCGCTCCACCTCGCCGCCGAAGTCCGCGTGGCCGGGGGTGTCGATGACGTTGATCGTCACCGGGTCGCCGCCCGCCGCCTCTCCCGTGTACCGGATCGCGGTGTTCTTCGCGAGGATCGTGATGCCCTTCTCGCGCTCGAGATCGCCCGAATCCATCGCACGCTCGTTGACGTGGGCGTGCTCGCCGAACGCGCCCCCCTGCCAGAGCATGGCGTCGACGAGGGTCGTCTTGCCGTGATCGACGTGGGCCACGATGGCGACGTTTCGCCTGTCGGTGCGCGTGGGCATAGGGAACTCGCTTCGTTGATGGGGATCGCCGACCGTGCCAGAGCGGCCCGGACAGTCTACGCCAGGCGGGCCTGCCCTTCCCTCGGCGCCCAGCGGAACGCCCCGCATGCCCCTCGCAAGGGTGGCGCGAAGTCCACGCCTCCGGGGGATGCGGTTGACACCCGTGGGGGACGCGCGCGCGATCACCCCGTCCGACGATGGAGGCATGGACACTCTCAATCGAATCATCGCACCGGCACTCTCGTGGCAGACCGCGCGAGACGCTCTCTACCTTCTTCTCGGCCTGGCCTACGGCATCGTCTGGGGTTCCCTCGCCATCACGCTGTACGCCGTCGGTCTCGGCACCGTCGTCATCTGGATCGGCGTCGGGATCCTTGTGCTCACCCAGATGCTTATGCGAAGCATCGGCGCACACGAGCGTTTCCTTGCACGCTCGCTACTCGGGGCGAGCATCCCCGATCCGGAAGCCCGGGAGGAACCCCGTGTGGCGCAGGGCGGAGCAATTGACCGGTTCCTTGGGTGGTCAGGCACGGTATGGCGCGATCGTCACGCTTGGCGGGTGCTTGCATGGGTGGGATTTCGGTTTGTCCTCGCGCCCCTCGGATTCACCCTCGCAGTGGTCTACTTCGTCGTGCCGCTCTCGCTGTTCGTGAGTCCGCTCGTTCCGCACATCTGGAATCCCGATGACGTAACCTACGACGGCTGGGCCGTGTCCTTCTACGCGGGACCACCACTCGGCGCAGTCGGATTCATCCTTCTATCGTGGGCGGTGAAGCGCCTGGCCGACGCGCATCGTTCGCTCGGACGGTGGGCCCTCGGCCCCGTCAATTCCTAGGCTCGCTCAAGCCTCGGCGTCCGTCGCGCTCGCGGCTACTCGTCCCGCAGCGCCCTGCGCTCGCCCTCGAGCGCGACGACCTCGGCGAACGCCTCCTGGTACCCCTCGTTGCCCTCTCCGATGCGCTGCATCCGGCCGCGCACCTCGCCGATGCGGCGCGTCAAGCTGAGGTCCTGAACGCGGGACAACACGCTCTTGACGTAGCGGCCCATCTCGGACGGCCGATCCTGCGGCACGGACGAGACGATGAGTTCGGACACGAGCGGGGCCAGCACCTCCCCCACCTCGTCGGCCACGCGGTTCGCCCAGTCCTTGCCCGCCGTCGCGATCCCACCGGCCGCCGCGATCCCGTCCAGGATCGCACGGTACTGCGGCACGGTGAACGTCTCGGGGCCGATGCCCGCCGCCCACGAGGGCTCGATGGTGTCCGGCATCTGGAGCATGACCTCGAGCGCGAGCCGCTCTGCGCGAACGACCGGGTCCTTGGGATCTGGCCCGACGGCTGGGGTGACGGGGGCGCCAGCCCCGGGATCCGAGTTGCCGCGCCTGACACGCGCTGCCTGCGTCACCGCATGCATCACCTCGGCTGGCTCCATCCCGAGCCAACCCGACAGCATGCGCGCGTACTCCGGCCCGATCGCGCCGTCGCGAATCCCGGCGACCACGGGGGCCGCCGCCCGGAGCGCAGCGACGCGGCCCTCGGGCGTCTCGAGGTCGTTGCCGGCGAGCGCAGCCTTGATCACGAATTCGTAGAGCGGCACGCGCGCGTCGACGAGGGCGGCGACGGCCGCGTCGCCGTCGCGCAGGCGCAAGTCACACGGGTCGAGCCCGTCCGGTCCCAGGGCGACGAAGGTCTGGGAGAGGAAGGTCGTGTCGAGTTGGAAGGCCTTGAGCGCGGCGTTCTGCCCGGCGTCGTCCGCATCGAAGGTGAAGACGACCTCGCCCCGCGAGCCGCCAACCTTGGTTGGCGCGCCCGCGTCACCACCGAGGAGGCGCCTGAGCACCTTCGCATGCTCCTCGCCGAACGCCGTGCCGCATGTCGCGATGGCCGTCGTGACCCCCGCGAGGTGGCACGCCATGACGTCCGTGTAGCCCTCGACCACGACGACGCGCCGCGTCGAGGCGATGTTCTTCTTCGCGAGGTCAAGCCCGTAGAGCACCTGAGACTTCTTGTACAGCGCGGTCTCGGGGGTGTTGAGGTACTTGGGGCCCTCATCGTCCTCATAGAGCTTGCGGGCGCCGAACCCGATGACCTCGCCCGTCACGGCGCGGATGGGCCACACCAGCCGGCCCCTGAAGCGGTCGTAGAGTCCGCGCTGCCCACGCGACGCGAGCCCGGACGCCTCGATCTCGGGCTC
>CAZTJX010000127.1:0-5460 GCA_964613755.1 uncultured Demequinaceae bacterium
ACGGTGGAGCCGACACCCTCGACTCGGTAATCCAGAGAGGCCAAAGGAGGGGTTCCGGTGACGGCGGCCTCTCCGCGCGTGGAGTTGAACACGAGCACCACCTGTGCAAGATCCAGGGCGTGCGTGCCGTCGCTCACCCTGAACGAGCCGAGGCCCGCATCGGTCAACCTGACCACGGTGATCGGATTGACGAGCGTCGACCGGCGCGTCACCTTGTCGGCGACAGCGGAGACGAGCTGCTGCTGACGCTCCGTACGACCGATGTCGCCCAGCGGGTCGCTGTAGCGCATCCGCGCGAAGGCAAGGGCTGTGCGGCCGTCGGCCTCGTGGCAGCCGGCCGACCACACGAGCGTGCTGTGCGGGTCGTTGACGTCCGCGTCGTAGCACAACTCGACCCCGCCCAGGGCGTCGACAACGTCGGACACCCCGAGGAAGCCGACCTCAAGGTAGCGGTCGACGGTCAGCCCGGTGAGAACCTCCACGGTCTGCACCAGAAGCCTGGGACCGCCGAAGGCGAACGCGGCGTTGATCTTATTCTTCCCGTGGCCAGGGATCTCGACGTAGGAGTCGCGGGGAATGCTGATGAGCGCGACGGGCCCGTCGACGGGCCGGTGCAGGAGCATGATCGTGTCGGTCCGGGCGCCCTCGGTGCCGTCGTTCGCCCAGCCCTCGCGGGAGTCCGATCCCACGATCAGGTACGTCTCGCCGGGGGTGTCGGCGGAACCGCTGAGCGCGTCGACGTGGGCGATGCCTGCCTCGACCCACCACCAGAAAACCGCGGCCGAGACCAGAAGGATCAGCGTGATGGCTCCGAGGGTCTTCCCAAGCCTTCGCAGCAATCGCGCGGCGGGTGGGCGGGCCTTGACGGCCTGGGACTTCGGTACTCGGCGCACGCTCCGGGGATCGAGCTGGCGTGGACGGGACTCCCTCGGCCTGATGGATGGAGGCATCGGGCGCCCCGCTCGGGGCGACCCATGAGGATCGTTACGTCCAGACCCGCCGTGTCTCGTCACCCCAAGAATCTAGCCCCGCGACTCCCGGTAGCCGGGAAGCAACGCGGTACGACGGCGGACCGGCTACGCCGGGACCTTCACCTCGGGCCGGGCGGGTACGCCGCCGCGCAACGCGCGCGCGTCGTCCCGGAGCGTGCGTCGTCCGTTGAGCAGCCACCCCAGCGGCGTGTAGCGGACGGCAACGGCGTAGACGATCAGCATCGACGAGACGGTGAGCACGGTAATGAGTGCCGCCTCGACTACTCCGGGCCAATCGGTGAAGGTGAAGACACCCTGAAGCGCGAACACGACGGGCAGGTGCACGACGTAGAGCCAGTAGGAGGAGTCGGACGCGTACCGGACCCAGAACCGTTCCTTGGCGAATGCCATCCGGAAGAGGCCGATGAGCCCGAAGGCCATCACCCACGCGTAGGCAACCTGCGCGATGGCACTGATCACGGGAATCGACGTCACGCCCACCCCGATCGGGTAGAAGCCGCCGATACCGACGCCGAGCAGGATCGGCCACCTCCGGCCCGGCCGGGAGATGGCGGGGCCCGCGTCGGTGGACGACCGTCCGTACAACAGCGCTCCGAAGAAGTAGAACGCCAGGTAGTACGTCAGGATGCCGATGCCGGGCGTCCACGAGTTCTCCGTTGGTGGACCAAACTCTTCGATGGCCGTGGTCGCTTCCGTGATGACGGGAGAGGCGAACAGCACGAGGATGGCGACCGTCCCGAGCCATCTCGGTAGCACCAGTCGGGGCCAGACGCTTCGTACGCCGCGCGCGATCAACACGAGGATGGCGAAGAGCGCAACATAGATCAGAAGGAACCACAGGAACCACAGGTGCGCGAGGTCGATCTCGTCATTGCCCGAGTCCTCGACCGCCCGCGAGAAGTCGAACCGCCCCTCGGTGATGATCCACGTGTAGACCTTGGTGCCGGTCCAGTCGAGCAACGGAATGATCGTGAGCACCGCAATCCCGAACGGGACCCCGATACGCAGGGCCCGCTGACCGACGGTACGCGCCAGACCCCGCCGAGCGACGAGCATCGCCATGAAGTATCCGCTCAGGAGGAAGAAAAGCGGCAGGCGGAAGCCGTGAATCAGCTCAACCGTGGCACCGAGTACCTCATCAGCCGAGTTCCCCACCGGCCGGTATGGGACGAATTGGAAAATCGCGTGGAGCACGATGCCCAGGGACATCGCGGTGGCACGCAGGGCGTCCAGGTCGTGGAGACGTTGGGGCCTATCGCTCATTCCAGACACCGTAGCGGAACGCGTGGATGAGGCGGATGAGTCGGCCGATACGCCGGGTATCGTCCCCGTTGCGGTGGCTGGTGGTGGTTGCGTTGGCACTAGGCCATTTACCAGGGGATATGCCCCGGCGAGCGTTGGCAAGCGTTGGCTGTTTGTGGACATCTTGCGGACTATCTGCGGACCAACGCCGTCACCTTCCCGTGATCGCTGCAGCATCGCTCGGCGCCCAGGTTCCGGAAGAGGCGGCGACCCATTCCCTGCGCGGCATGGTCGCAAGTGCCACTCTGTTCGTATGGACATAGATATCAATGTGGACTGCCCAGAGTGCCAGATGTCATTCACTGCCACGGTCGCGGAGATCGCTCAAGGTGCCACCAAGCGGTGCCCAAACGGACACGCGGTCAAGCTCGTGGATGATGACGGAGGCGCCCAAGAAGTGCAGAGCAGCCTAGATGACCTCGACGCCGCGATAGAGCGGCTCGGCGAGTAGGTTTCGGCCAGGCGGGGCGCCCGCGGCACCGGCGAACCTCGTGCGGCGACGCCAGAGCGGCTCGGCGTTGCCCTGCGGGAACTTGAGTCCGAATCTACCCGCACTACACAGGTCAGAAACGCGGAACCAGTTCCGGCTGCTTCAGGTCCCTGGGTCGGATGTGCGCATCCAGAATCATCGAGCCGCACGCGCGAGAGTGCGAGCGCAAATAGCGGGCGACGACGAGGATTGAAGGCGCAAGACGAGGCACGGCGCAGAACCCTTACGGGGCGAAGGCCTCGTCGACAGCCTCGGGGGACATGGGATCTCCCAGGCTGAACTCGCCTAGGCGCGAGAGCGGGAGGACGGGCTGCCTGAGCCCCACCCGGCCCGCCGAGCCTAGAATCGATGCCCTCATATGCGAGAAGGCGACCATGAACGCCACCTTTTCGGCGAACTCGCGGCGTACCTCCTCGGAGACCTCGGAGGCTGGGTGATCCGTGAGGGTGAAGATGGTTTCGATGTCGCAGACATATTTCGCCGTGGCGTCGTCGAGATTCAGTCGGAACCGAAACCCGAGTTCGGTTTCGCTGGCGCCGATGGTCGTGCTGATCCTCATTTCGGCGTCACGCGTCTTGTCGGCCTCCGAGGGTTCAACGCGCTCGCGGCGCACCGACTCCTCCCAGAATCGAATACCCGTCAATTCGCAGATCGCAAGGAGAGCCTTCGCGTCTGCAATCGTCCCGGCGGTCGTCATGCCGCGAGTGCGTGGTCGGTGCGCGCGCTCGCCACCGCTTCGCGTGAGACGAGCACTTGACCTTCGGCGGGGATGGCCGACGACACGCTCGCGTTGTAGTGGACCTTGATCCACTCAAGATCGTCGTCACAGCCCGTATCGGCGCGCACCTCGTGGGCCACAAGGGCACCAATCGCGTGCGCGTACTGCCGAATCGTTGAGAGTCGCGGATCAGACTCAAGTTGCTCGAAAGCCGAAACGGCTTGCTGAGAGATGCCGAGCGCCCTAGCGACGTCGCCTTGCGTGAGTTCGCCACGGTGCCGGAGATCGACGAGCTCGATCAGCATCATCAGGTCGTTCTCGGCGAGCGCGTTAGCTCGCATCTGTCGACGCTCCGCGTCCACGTGTCCTCCTCGGGTCCTGCTCAAACTAGGGTACAACCTATAGGTTGTGCAAGTTACTAAGGTGTGGTGGATTCCACTCCTAGCCAAATATCGAAGCGACGCTTCGCAAACGCCATCTCCTTCTGCTGCAGCTGACGGATCATGTTTGGAAGGTTCACCCGCTTGACGTGGCGGTGCAATCGCACGAATGCTTTGGGGCTGGAGACTGGCTCTGCGTGATACTGCCTGATCTCTCGATTCTTGCCAGATCCCGGCTCGTATACGGTCCACTTCATCTCCCACATGTCGTCGTAGGACTCCACGGGCTCGACCACCGTCGGACCACCCCTTTTCAGAAGCCCCTTCGCGGCAAGACTCTCCGACGCGTGAATCCTCGCAATCACATCCTCGCGCACCCCGCTGGGCAAACCTTGGAGCCAGCCGCTGAAGTGCACCACGGACCCGTGGGAGTGATCAAGGAACTCCTCCCAAACATACGGGGCATTCCGTGGCGTGCAACTCCGCGAGATCCGCATAGTCGGATGGTATCGCCCGGGCTCCCTCTCCATCGGGTGTGGCACCCCGCACAGCGTCCGCCAACCCAACGGCGCGACCCGCGCGAGGATCGTGAGGAGAGAGCTCCGAACGCGGCCCCTCGACTCTCGCCGGGGGGCCGCGCCTCGCGCTGGTGGGGTCGTCGCGCCCTAGAAAGGTTGGCCCGAGGGCCGGACGCTATCCCGCCATCGTTTCCCCCCGGTGAGGCTGACATCACGTGTCAAACCGGGGGGTGACGTTGACGCGAGTCATGGAGTTATACGGCGCCTCCCGGTCGGGCGGCGTGAGCCAAGGCTCGACCGGGGGCACCGGGTTTAGGAGCCGTCCTCCCCGAGCATGATCCGCTGGATTGCGGCCTCGTGCGGGAAGGCGAACGCCACCCGCAGCACAGCGCGAATACCGGTCTGATCGTTGGCGAAGTATGCGCTCTCGTCGATCCGAAGGTCGACGTCCTGGCGAATAGCGATCAGGACGCGCGGCTTCGGGATACCCCAAATGGTGCCAGCGGTGACGGCAGGCGACACATACAGGGGCACACCCGCGTTCTGTGGTTGTGCCTGGCCGGTGAAACCGATCGAGGCTTCACGGCCGTCGCGCGAGCGTCGCCCACCTAGCTCGGCATCAGATGGCCACGGGCCCAAAGTTGGAAGTCTCCGTCGCTCTGCAACTGCCAACCGTCGATTTGCATCGCCGCATCGAAGCCATGCTCCTCGATCCGCGTCAGCAAGCCCGCACACCACTCAAGGGTGCGCTCGTGCTCATCTGCACCCTCGGAGGGGTTCATGACCACGACGTACGAGAACCCGCCTTCGCGCTTCCCGGCGACAATACATGCCGACAAGTCCGGGTCGTGATCGAACTTCGTCGCGTCAAGCGTGAAGTCAACCTCATCCTTCTTCATGCGCCCCAGGCTATGCCCTAACTGCGACCTCCGAGTTGATTCCTGCGGACGCCCTGCGGACTGGGAGCGCGGCGGGACGGCGTCGCGTCTGGTAGATGGCCGATGAGCGGATGAGTCGGCCGATACGCCGGGTTCTGTCCTCACCGAAGTGAGGGGCGGCC
>CAZTJX010000128.1:0-5426 GCA_964613755.1 uncultured Demequinaceae bacterium
AACACCGGCACTACCTTCTGGAGGCCCCCAAAGTCCGCGATCTGAGCCGAGCCGCGGCGCTGAATCAGGAAGGCCACCACCAGGAAGAGTGCTCCGGTGGAGAGGCCGTGGTTGAGCATGTAGAACGCCGAGCCCTCGACGGAGGTCTGGCGGAGGGCGAAGATGCCCAACACCATGACGCCGAAGTGAGAGACGGACGTGTACGCGACGAGACGGAGCAGATCCTTCTGCCCGATGGCGAGGAGAGCCCCGTAGATGACGGACACGACCGCAAAGGCAATGATCACGGGCGCCGCCCACCGCGAGGCGTGGGGGAACAGGGGCAGGCAGAGCGAGATCATCCCGAAGGTGCCGACCTTGTCGAGCACGGCGACCAGAAGCGTCGTCGTTCCCGGGCGCGCCGTCTGCGCGACCGTCGGAAGCCACGTGTGAAGCGGGACCATGGGGGCCTTGATCGCAAACGCGAAGAAGAACGCCACGAAGATCAGGCGCTCCGTCGTCGTGTCCATGCTCAGTCCGCGGAGGTTGTCCGTGAGGAAGCCCTGGTCGCCGCCGGGACCGGCGCCGTAGAGCGCGATCACGCCTGCCAGCATCACCAGCCCGCCCACGAGCGAGAAGATCAAGAACTTGACCGCAGCGTAGCGGCGCTGCTCCCCCCCGAAGAGACCGATGAGGAAGTACAGCGGGATCAGCATCGCCTCGAACGCGACGTAGAAGAGGAAGACGTCGCGCGCCGCGAAGATCAGGATCATGAACGCCTCGAGGACGAGAACGAGCGCGAGGTACTTCATGCGGCGATCGGGGTCGTCGCCGTCGTCCTTCCACCCCGCCAGGAGGACGAGCGGCGTCAGGAGGGCAGAGAGAAGGATCAGGAGGAGTCCGATGCCGTTGACGCCGAGCGCCCAGCTCGCACCGATCTGCGGGATCCATGCCTGAAGCTCACCCAACTGCTGGGAGCCCGCCGACGAGGCATCGAAGTTCGCGGCCATGACAATCGCAAGCACGAGCTCGGCGAGCGCGGCTCCGATCGCCACCCAACGCGAAAGCCACCGGACCGCCTTGGGCAGTACAAACAGCACGACCGCCGCCATGGCGGGCAAGAGGACAAGGACGGTCAGATACGGGAACATCTAGAGCCCACCCTTCACGATGATGGCGAGCAGGATGACGACGCCCACGAGCATCGTCGTCGAGTAGGTCCGCACCTTGCCGGTCTGGAGGTGACGCAGCGCCTCGCCGATCCGCGCGGTACCGGCGGCGGAGGCGTTGACCGCTCCGTCGACGGTCGCGGCATCCACGTAGACGGCCATGCGCGTCGCAACCTGGCCCGGCCACTGCAGCGCCGTCGCATTGATGGTGTCCTGGAAGAAGTCCTGCCGCGCGGCAAGCGTGAGCGCCGAGGCCGGAGGTGGCGTGATGGGCACGGGCCGTGAAACGAACTGGAAGTACGCGGCCGCGACGCCGAGCGCGACGAGCATGAGGGTGAGCACGATGATGAGGGGCACCGCGAGCACGGGCTCTCCGTGTTCGAGGTGGCCGGTAACGGGCTCAAGCCAGGTGGTGAACCCGCCCCCAAACGCGAGTACGAGGCCAAGGGCGGCGGAGCCCGCAGCGAGGATCACCATGGGCACCGTCATGAGGAGAGGCGACTCGTGCGGCTTCTGGCCATCGGTCCAGCGCTTCTCGCCATGGAAGGTCATGAAGAACAGGCGCGACATGTAGTACGCGGTCAAGCCGGCACCCAGCAGCGCCGCGAGACCGAGGACCCACGGCTTCCATCCGTCGCCCACGAATGCGGCCTCGATGATCTTGTCCTTTGACCAGAATCCCGAGAACGGGGGAATCCCGAGGATGGCGAGCCACCCGAGGCCGAAGGTGACCCAGGTGATTTTCATGAAGTTCGCGAGACCACCGAAGCGGCGCATGTCCACCTGATCGCCCATGCCATGTATGACCGACCCGGCTCCGAGAAACATCCCCGCCTTGAAGAATCCGTGGGTGAGCAGGTGGAAGATCGCGAACGCGTATCCGATGGGGCCAAGCCCCGCGGCGAGCATCATGTAGCCGATCTGCGACATGGTCGAGGCCGCGAGCGTCTTCTTGATGTCGTCCTTTGCCATACCGATAATCGCGCCCATCAACAGCGTGATCGCGCCGACGAGCGCCACGGCGAGGAGCGCATCGGGAGCCCCCGCGTAGAGGGGACCGGAGCGGACGACGAGGTAGACCCCAGCGGTCACCATGGTCGCGGCGTGGATGAGCGCCGAGACCGGGGTGGGGCCCGCCATGGCGTCGCCGAGCCATGACTGAAGCGGGAACTGCGCGGACTTGCCGCACGCGGCAAGCAGGAGCGCGAACCCGATCGCGGTAAGCGTCGCGGTGGACGCGTCGGGCGCGGCCGCAAACGCACCCTCGAAGTCGACCGCGCCCAGGCGGGCGAACATCAGCGCCATCGCGAGGATGAGACCCATATCGCCGATCCGGTTCACGATGAATGCCTTGTTGGCGGCCGAGGCGAATGCGGGTTTGTGGTTCCAGAACCCAATGAGCAGGTACGAGGCGAGACCGACGCCCTCCCAGCCGACGAACAGCAGGAGGTATGAGTCCGCGAGCACCAAGAGAAACATCGCGGCGATAAAGAGATTCAGATACCCGAAGAACGTCGCGCGGCGAGGGTCGTCCGCCATGTAGGCGACCGAGTACACGTGGATGAGCGTGCCTACCACCGAGACAAGCAGGACGAAGGACATCGAGAGCGGGTCGACGAGAATCCCGGCGTCGACGGCGAACTCGCCCCCGGGCACCCAAGCGAAGAGCGTCTCACGGAAGACGCGGTCCTCCCCGCCAAGGCCCAGCATCTGGATGAAGGCCCCTATCCCGAGCACGACCGTCGCAGACGAGGCGGCGACGCCCAGCCAATGAGCCCAGCGCCGGGCGGCGCGGCCGCTCAGCAGGATGACTGCCGCGCTCGCCAAAGGAAGGGCGATGATGAGCCAACTCAGCTTCAGCATTCCTAGCCCTTCATCTCGGAGGGCTCGTCGAGCGAGATGCTCCGCCGGGACCGGAAGAGCGCAATGATGATCGCGAGTCCGACGACGACCTCCGCCGCAGCGACAACCAGAACCGCGAAGGCATTGACCTGCCCGGCAATGTTGCTGTTGACTCGCGCGAATGTCACGAGGACCAGGTTCGACGCGTTGAGCATGAGTTCGATCCCCATGAACGCGATGATCGCATTCCGGCGCAGGAGCACAGCAGTCGCGCCAACGGAGAAGAGAATCGCCGCGAGAATCACGTAGTACATCGGGTTCACGGCGCCTCCCCCTCACTCTCGTCGGCCTCGGGAATGCTGGGTTCGGCCTCGATCCCCGGAAGGAACTCGGCCGCGTCCTTGGTCTGGTGCCGCGCACGCAAGACGCGAGAGATCGAAGCCTCGATCGGATTACCGAGCGGATCGAGCGCGGGGGTATCGAGGGCGTTGTGGCGCGCGTAGACGCCCGGCATGGGTTTGTTGACCGGATCGTGGCCCCCCTGGATACGAGCATCCGACCGCGCCCGCTGGTTGAGGGTTGGCGTAAGTCGCGGGAGATGCGTCAGGACGATCGCGCCGACTGCGGCGATGGTGAGCAGCACGCCGAGGGCCTCCATCACGAGCACAAACGCTCCGAACATCACCCCGGCGATCGCCGCGGGGTTGCCGTCCGCGTTGGCCTTCTCCAGCCCCCCCACGTGTGCCTGATCGATGACCACCGTCCCAAGGATGCTGATCAGCAGGGCGGCGAGGCCGACTGCGGCGAGAAGTGAGACAACACGCTGGCCGCGAATGGTCTCGGCAAGGCTCTCCCGTTGATCGACGCCCACGAGCATCAACACGAAGAGGAAGAGCATCATGACCGCGCCGGTGTAGACCACAATCTGGACGACGCCGAGGAACGCGGCGTCCTGAGCGACATAGAAAACCGCGAGGCCGATCATGACGATGACGACGCCGACCGCGACGTGAACCGCCTTGCGGGCGAATAGCAAGGTGAGCGAGGCCAGCACCATCACGGAGCCAAGGGTCCAGAACGCGATCTCCTCACGCACGATGCACCTCCGGGAGGCTCGGGTCGTTCGGTCGGTTGTCCCGCACCCATTCGATCTGGTCCTCGACGACGCCGATCACGTCACCGCGGTAGTAGTCTTGGTCTGTCGTCCCCACCACCATGGGGTGCGGGGCCGCGAGCATTCCTTCCTCCAACGGGGCCAGCAGGTCCTGCTTCTCGTAGATCAGGCTCTCGCGCGTCGGGCCCGCGAGCTCGTACTCATTCGTCATCGTGAGGGCCCTGGTCGGGCACGCCTCGATGCACAGGCCACAGAAGACGCAGCGGAGGTAGTTGATCTGGTAAACGCGGCCGTAGCGCTCCCCCGGCGAGTACTGGGCCTCTGGGGTGTTGGAGTCTCCCTCAACATAGATCGCGTCCGCGGGGCACGCCCAGGCGCACAACTCGCAGCCGATGCACTTCTCGAGCCCGTCCGGGTGACGATTGAGCTGGTGACGGCCGTGATACCGAGGTTCCGTGGGGCGCTTTTCCTTGGGGTATTGCTCGGTCTTCGGCGCCCGAAAGAAGTTGCGCATCGTGACGCCGAAGCCCGCAACGGGGGCAAAGAACGCGCCGATCGGCCCCTTCGTGGGGAAGTTCGACGTGAACACGGCCTCAGGCTCGTTCATCCGTGCCACCCCCCTTGGTCCCCTGTCGACCCGAGCCCGTGACGGTGTGACCGGAGCGCGGTGAGGGTGGCAACTTCTCGCCGGGCTTGGGAGGAACGGGGAAACCGCCGGCGAAGGCGTCGATCACCTTCGGACGCTTGCCTTTGCCTGGCTCGTGGGGAACATCCTTGGTCGGCCAGAACCCCGTGACCACCGCCGCGATACCCAGAACCACTGCGATCCCCATCAGGAATTGGCGCATCTCGGGAAGGATTCCCGCGTCGGAGGCAACGAGGGCGCCACCCCACAAAACGACCCACACGAGCCCGGCAGGAATGAGGATCTTCCAGCCGAGCTTCATGAACTGGTCGTACCGGAAACGCAACAGCGTGCCTCGGACCCAGACGAAGAAGAACATCAACATCCACACCTTGGCGAGGAACCACAGGAGCGGCCACCAGCCGGTATTGAGGACGCCGTCGTCGACAAGGCTCAGCGGCCACGGCGCGCGCCACCCACCAAGGAACAGGGTCGTCGCGACGGCCGAGACGTTGATCATGTTGATGTACTCCGCGAGGAAGAACCACGCGAACTTCATGGACGAGTACTCGGTGAAATACCCGGCGACGAGTTCGCCCTCGGCCTCGGGCAGATCGAAGGGAAGGCGGTTCGTCTCACCGATCATGGAGATGACGTAGAGGACAAAGGCGGGCAAGAGCGAGACGATGGCCGCGCC
>CAZTJX010000129.1:0-912 GCA_964613755.1 uncultured Demequinaceae bacterium
GGGCACGGGCTCGACGAACATTCGCACCGACAAGACATCGCAGACCAGGCGCCCGGGAGTGTGCGCCTCACTCGTGCGTCCGAGTATCCCGCAACCGACGTATCCGAGGCCGGGCACTTGATAGACGAAGCGGTCGCCAGTCTGGATCCAGCGCTCGTATCTGCCTGCTGGATACTCATAGGAGACTCCCGTGCGGTCGTCGTACTCATGCCCGCTTCGGGCGATGCCGCCCACTTCAACTAGGACTACGGGCATGCGGCCCCATCCCCTCCCAGTCGGCTAGAAGGGAGTCGCGGGACGCCAGTCCTTGCGCGGCGGTTGCTGAGACGTCAACGCTCAAGGAGGTGCTGTGAGAAGACGCCTCTGCGCGCGCCCAGTCGGGAGGCGCGGTGTTCAGCGGGTAGTACTTCCACAGCGGGTAGGTCACGCGCCTAGCTTGTCGCGTATCGCACCGAGAAGCTAGCAGAGCCTCGCGCCAGGAATTCCCCAGCCACCGAGTAGGTTCACTTCATATGACAACCCTCGGGATCATCGGGGCGGGCCACATCGGCGCCAACGTCGCCCGCGCCGCCCTCGCCCACGGCTACGACGTCGTCATCTCCAACTCGCGCGGCCCGGACACGCTCGCCGCGCTGATCAAGGACCTCGGCCCCCATGCCCGCGCCGCCACCGCTGCCGAGGCCGCCGAAGCCGCCGACCTCGCCCTCGTCGCCGTCCCGCTCGGCCGCCACACCGAGGTCCCCGTCGAACCCCTCGCCGGCAAGGTCGTCATGGACGCCAACAACTACTACCCGCAACGCGACGGCCGCATCGCCGCCCTCGACGCGAACGGGGCCACCACCTCCGAGCTCCTCCAGCAGCACCTTCCCGCCTCGCGCGTCGTCAAGGCGTTCAACAACATCTACGCCAACC
>CAZTJX010000129.1:922-5347 GCA_964613755.1 uncultured Demequinaceae bacterium
CCCCACGGACGGCATGTCCAGGAACACGCCGGGACGCCGCGCGCTGCCCATCGCGGGCAACGACGACGATGCCAAGGGGGTCGTGGCGGAATTCCTGGACACGATCGGGTTCGACGCCGTGGACCTGGGGCCGCTGGCGGAGAGTTGGCGCGTCGAGCGCGACACCCCGGCCTACGCGAAGCGGACGACGGCCCGCGAGCTTCGTTCCCTCGCCGCGAGCACGGTACGGGTCCAGCAGGTCTAGGGGCGGGTTCCGTCAGGCGCGGCCCGGCGCGTCCGGCCAATCGGGGCAGGGTTCGGTGGGCCAGGGCCCAGGTGGTATCAAAGTGATACCATAACGACATGGCTATGACCCTTCGCACCGACTCCGCCGTCGAGGCCGCGCTCGCCTTCCTCGCCGAGCGCGAGGGACTCTCGCGCCAGGAAGTCGCCACCCGCGCGATCCTCGAGCGCGCCGAGCGACTCGGCCACGTTGACCGCGTCGACGCGGCATCGCGCGAGCTCAAGGTGACGTGGGCAGAGACCCTCGATCGCCTCGGAACGGTCTAGCGGGAATGGTCTAGCGAACGTTGACCGAGTTCCTCACGCTCGACGACCTGGCTCGGCTCGCGGCAGACATTGGCTTGGGTCCTATGCGGGATGTCGGGCTTCTCTCGTCCGCAGCCGGGAGGCCGCAGACCACCCTCATGGGGCAGGACGCCTACCCGACGCTTGAGGGCAAGACCGCCGCACTCCTCCACTCCATCGTCTGCAATCACGCGCTCGCCGATGGAAACAAGCGCCTTGGCTGGTTCGCGGCCGTGGTCTTCCTGCGCGTCAACGACTACGACGCGGCCTTGACGCAGGACGAGGCGTTCGACCTGGTCATGGCCGTCGCGTCGGGCGAGCTGCGCGACGTCGAGGCGATCGCGCCGCGGCTCAGGCTCCGTCCGCGCCCGTAGCGTCCTGGAGGCTCTCCAGCTTCTCCAGTTCGTCCCTCAATTCGTGCGCCGAGTCGTTCGCATCCGCCTCCATCCACGCCCCGAACTCCGCGACGGCGACCTGATACTCCTCGTACGTCGCGAGGTACTGGGTCTGTCCGGTCGGGGGGATGCCCGGCACGAGGTACAGCCACGGTCCGTCGGCCGGGTGGAGCACGGCATCGATCGACTCCGCACTCGGCGACGCTAGCGGAGTTGGCGGTAGGCCCGGCTTCAGATACGTATTGCCGGGGCGATAGATGTTGCGATTCAGTTGCTCGACCCAGGCGCCGTCCGGGCCCCGGGTGAAACCGACGCCCGCCTCAAGGTCGAGCGGAACGCCCTCCGCGAGGCGGTTGAGGAGAATTCGCGCGACCTTGGAGCGGTCGTCGGCGAAGGGGGCCTGCATGTCGACGAGGGAAGCGATGGTGAGCACGCGCTGGCGGTCACCAGGCGCCACGCCGCGCTCGTCGAGATGCGCGACGGTGGCGTCGACCATGGCCGAGAGTGCTTCCGTCGCGGTCGTCCCCACGGCGAAGTAGTAGTCGTAGGGCCAGAGCCAGCCCTCCACGTCGCCGTTCGCCTCGGCGGGAAGGCCGAGCGACACGGGGTCCTCGGCGGCCTGGTAGAGGTCGGCGGTACGAATCCCGACGGCCGCGCGGAGCTGCCTGAAGATCACTTCCTCGCTGGAGCCCGTAGCGAAACTCACGTTGGGACCCTGCCGTTTCGAAGGGTCGAGCAGCGCGGCGATCGCGTCGGACGCGGTCATGCCCCTGAGGAGCCAGTACTGCCCCGGCTCAATCCGCAAGACGCTGGCGGGGTCCTTGGCCGCTGCGTTCGCGAAATCCTGCGCCGAGTCGATGACGCCAGCGGTGGCGAGGATCTCGGCGAGATCCGTCTCGCTGTCCCCGTACTCATCCACGATGACGAGGACGCGCTCGGCGCTCGGGTGCGCGGTTGGAGTGGTGGACGGCAGCGCAGGGGAGATGGTGCGTCCCGCGTACCCGAGCGCGCCGACTGTTACCGTCGCAACCAGCGCCACCGCCGCGACGCCCGCGCCCACGACCCGGCCGACTCGCCGTCGGCCGACTCGCCGCACGGTCGGCCCGACGTCGGAAGCCAGCGTCGTGCCGGCGAACGCCTCGGCGCCGATGCGCTGGATGGCCCGGAGGCTCTCGGAGATGGGCTCGCTCATGAGCGGTCCCCCTTCTGGGTGACGGGAACGGTGACGGCGCCACCGGTCAGGAGGTCGGAGGGCTCGAGGTCAAACACCCCGTGGAGGGCTCGCAGGCGGCCGACGCCGTCGCTCAGGTAGCGCTTGACGGAGCCCGTCGCGAGGCCGAGTTCGGCCGCGATAGCCGCAACGTTCATGTCCTCGAGGTAGCGGAGCACGACGCACGCCCGCTCGCGCGGGGGGAGCGTGAGGATCGAGGCGTGGAGGGAGAGGGCGAGTACGACATTATCTGCGTGGTCAGGCACGGGCGCGTCCGCCTCGACATTGGAGATCTGAGGGCGGGCGCGCAGGCGACGGCCGGAATCGACGAAGGCTGCGGAGATCGCGCGCTTGACGTAGGCGTGCGCGGAGTTGAGTCCCAGGTCGCCCCGTCCCCTTTGAAAGGTTCTGATGAGGGCGTCCTGGACGAGGTCCTCCGCTCGAGCCTTGTCACCCGTGAGCACGTAGGCGTATCCGAAGAGGGCGGGACCCCGCTCCTCGACGAGCGTCTCCAACTGCTGCGCCCAGGCCTTCACGGAGCGATTCCTCTTCTCATGCTGGCTAGTACGCAAATGCGTGGCGAAACGTTGGGCGGACCGAGCACGGGCTGCGCAACGATCGAAGGGGGAGAGATCTACTCGGCTTCGTGACGCGCGATCGCGTTCGCCACCCTGTCCGCCAGCTGGCTACCCGTGTAGGGCTTGGGGAGCAGGTCGACGCCGGGGTCAAGCTTTCCATCGTGGACGATGACGCTCTCGGCGTAGCCCGAGGCAAAGAGCACGGGGGTGCCGGGCCTCAGCGTGACCACCGCGTCCGCGAGGTCGCGGCCCGTGATGCCGCCGGGCATGATGACATCCGTGAACAGGAGTGCGAGTTCCGGGAGCGACTCGAGGGACCTGAGCGCCTCGGGCCCCGATCCGGCCTCGGTCACCACGTAGCCGAGCGAGCGCAGGCGGTCGGCCGCGAACCGGCGCACGAGTTTGTCGTCCTCGGCGAGCAAGACGTGGCCGGTGCCCGTGGGCCCTGCGCGGAGCGAACGGGCGGCGGCTGGCGCGGTGGCCACCTCCACCGAGACGGGAAGGTAGAGCTGGACCGTGGTGCCGTGCCCCACCTCGGATTGGACCGTCACGTTCCCGCCCGACTGCCGGGCGAATCCCCACACCATGGAGAGTCCCAGTCCGGATCCCTCGCCGCGGGGCTTCGTGGTGAAGAAGGGCTCGAAGACCTTCGGGAGGATGTCGTCGGGGATGCCCTGACCCGTGTCGCCAACCGAAACGACGACGTAGGAGCCGGGGACGATGTCGCGCCCGGCCGCCGAGCGCGTCTCGTCGAGGATGGCGCCCCGCGCGTCGAGGGTGAGTGTTCCTCCGTCGGGCATGGCGTTGCGGGCGTTGATGGAGAGATTGAGGATCGCGTTCTCAAACTCGCTGGGGTCGACCTTGGCGAGCGGGAGGCCCTCCTCGACGCGCAAGGTGATCTCGATGTCCGCCCCCAGGGTCCGCGCGAGCAGCGCCATGAACTGCTTTCGCGCGACCCCGAGATCGATCGCCTCGGGTTGGAGAATCTGCTTGCGCGCGAAGGCGAGCAGGCGGTGGGTCAATTCGGCCCCGCTCAGGGCGGCCTTGGAAATGAGGTCCACCATCTCCCTGGCCTCGTCGCACAGGCCGGGCTCAGTCGCGAGCGCCTCGCTACCCCCGACGACGACGGTGAGCAAGTTGTTGAAGTCGTGAGCGATGCCTCCCGTCAACTGTCCGACCGCCTCGAGGCGTTGAGACTGGGCGAACTGATCGGCGAGCGACTTGAACGCCGTAACGTTCCGGAAGTACGCCGTCACCCCGTGCTGCGACGGATAGGCGCTCACCTCGAACCAGCGATCCAGCCTCTCGTTGTACCGTTCGAAGTGCTGGGGTTCGCCGGCCAGCGCCTGTCGGTAGAAGCCCTCCGCCTCCGTGTCCGTGACCTCCGGGAACGCCTCCCAGATCAGGCGTCCCACGAATTCCTCCCGCGTCATGTCGATCGCGGCCTCGGCGTTTCCATTCATGTAGGTCACGTGGAGGTCGTGGTCGGTGGCGAAGACGCCGTCCCCGATGCTCTCGAGGATCGCCTCCCGATCGGCGGCACGCGCGGAGGCCTCCTCTCGAAGGAGGTGGACCTCGTGGACATCGATGAAACTACCCCACCACCGCACGATGGCTCCCGAGGGTTCTCGCTGCGGCCTCGCGCGCATGGCGTGCCACCGGAAGTCGCCGTTCG
>CAZTJX010000130.1:0-5319 GCA_964613755.1 uncultured Demequinaceae bacterium
CCGTCAACAAGGGCGCCTCCGTGGCGGGTGGCGTCTCCGTCGGACTCGGAATCGAACTACCCCACGAACAGGCGCTCAACGACCACGTCAATCTGGGCATCAACTTCCGCTACTTCTTCGTGCGCAAGACGATGTTCCTCAAGTACGCACAGGGGTTCATCGTGCTCCCCGGCGGCTTCGGCACGCTCGACGAGCTCTTCGAGTCGCTTACGCTCGTCCAAACCGATACCGTGCGCGACTTCCCCATCGTGCTTGTGGGCAGCAAATACTGGGGTCCGCTGGTCGATTGGCTGCGAGACACAGTCGTGGAGGATGGAAAGATCGCGCCAGCCGACCTCGACCTCATGACCCTGACGGACGATCCGGTGGAGGCCGTGGCCCTCGCCTCGGCCTATCGGCCACCTGCGGACGGGTAGTCGAGCACCCCGCATTCTTGCGCGCCCCGATGTCCCGCTAGAATGGGAGGGCCGCGCCTTGCGGCGTCGCTACCCGAGGAGAAGAGCACCACATGGCTGCTATGAAGCCCCGCACCGGCGACGGCCCGATGGAGGTCGTCAAGGAGGGACGCGGCTACATCCTGCGCCTGCCGCTTGAGGGCGGTGGCCGGCTCGTGGTCGAAATGAATGCTGACGAAGTCAAGCAACTCGGTGACACGCTCCAGGCGGCCCTCTCCTAGGGCCCGGCGCGCCCCTAGCTCCGAATCGCAATCAGTAGTCCGTCACCCGAGGGCAACAGTACGGACATCAGATCCTCGTTTCCGCGAACGTCCTTGAGCGTCTCGCGCACCCCCGTGGTGTTGTGGTCGCGTTGCGCAGGGTCGGGAACCTTCGAGTGCCAGAGCGCGTTGTCGATCGCGATCACCCCCCCGGATCGGACGATCCGAAGGGCGTGCTCAAGGTACGCGGGGTACTCGGACTTCACGGCGTCGATGAGGACGAGGTCGTAGCCGCCGTCGGTGAGGCGGGGAAGCACGTCGAGCGCTGCCCCCGAGATCATGCGGACGCGCTCCAGTCGGAACCCGGCCTCGGAGATGGTCGTCCTCGCGGCTTTCTGATTCTCTGGTTCGACGTCGATGCTCGTGAGGATCCCGTCGGGGTGCATACCCTGCAGCAGGTAGACCGCAGAGACGCCCGCGCCCGTCCCGATCTCCGCGACGGTTTTCGCACCCACCGCACGCGCCATCGTGCGCAACACGGCGCCGGCGCCGGGGAGCACGGGGACGCAGCCCAGGGCTTCGGCGACATCGCGCGCGCGTCGAAGGACCTCGTCCTCGGGGATGAAGTCCTCGCAATACGCCCAGTTCGCGGCCGCCTCGTGCGTCATGGCCCTCCTCCTGCTTATCGTATCGGCGCGACCGTGGGAACATGGAGGGGACTCAGGTCGTTGTGCGGATATGGAGGTGCTGCGGTGACCAACCTGCCGGTTTCGTCGCGCCTCCCTGCGGCCACGCTCGCCGCCCCCGGAATTAACCCCGCGCCCGCGATCCCTGACCTTACCTGGGAAGGCATAGTCCGGGATCACTCCACCCGTGTCTACCGCCTCGCGCTCCACCTTACGGGCAACCCCCACGAGGCGGAGGACCTCACGCAGGACGTCTTTGTCCGAGTTTTCAACTCGTTGTCCCAGTACAAGCCGGGGACTTTCGAGGGTTGGCTTCACCGCATCACGACAAATCTCTTCCTCGATCGCGTCCGTCGGCGCAAGCGCATTCGGTTCGACTGGATGGGCGACGACGATGGCGCCGTGTCGACCTCCGACAGTTTCGATCGGCACGAGCGCAGCGGGCAGCCGGAGGATGCGTTTGACATGATTCACCTCGAGCCGGACATCCTCGAGGCGCTTGCCGAACTCCCGCCCGAGTATCGGGCCGCGGTGGTGTTGAGCGACATCGAGGGTCTGTCCTATGAGGAAATTGCCGTCACGCTCGGAATCAAGATGGGGACGGTACGCTCGCGCCTGTCCCGCGCGCGGGCTCGCCTGCGCGAGAGCCTCGCTCACAGGGCACCCGAGGATGGGGGCGCGTGACCACGCGCCATCTCGGCAAACGGCTCTACGCTCTCATCGACGGGAGGCTGAGCCGTGAGGACACGTACGTCGCGATGGCCCACGTGGGCGAGTGTGAGGAATGTGCAGAGCGATGGGAGGCGCTCCGCAAGGACCGGATCGCCCTGCAGACCTCAGGTACCGGCATCGACATGTCCTTCACCAGCCACCTGCTCGACCGCACGCGAATCGCCGAGATCGCTCGGGACGAGCCAAGGCGACACGTTCGCGCGGCGCGCGGCCGGGGGATCAATGTGGCGGTCGCGGGGGTCTCGTTGCTCGCCAGTGGTGCGATCGTCCTCGGACTCCTCTGGAGGCTCGGTGCCCCACCAGAGGTCAGCCTTGAGGTGGCGGTAGCCCCGGACCAAGCGACGGCGTCGAGTGTTCAACTGATGGGCGCACCGCGGATGCGAGTCGAGGGGTCACTCGTGTCCTGGATCCATCCGGCGTGGGAATCCTCAAGTGTGATCCCGGTGGATGCGGCGGTCATTCAGACCGCCGAGGGAACGACGGTGCTCGTCGCACGTATCCTCGCGGGTGGCGAATCGATCAGGGTGATCGAACAGAAGGGAACACTTCCTTCGGGTTTTGGCGAGAGCCACTCGATGGGGAGTGAGACGGACCAAGAGATCTACGTTCTTTCGGACGATCCCTCGCAAATCGTATGGGATGCGGGCGGAGTGGTGGTCAGCCTCGACTGCACCTGCCCGATCGAGGTTCTTGAGGCTGTTGCGAGTCAGTTCCCTGATGGAAACGAGCCGGGGATTCTCGAACGGCTGGGCGACGGTCTGCAGGTCGTCGCTGATGCGGTAGCGGGAGGATAGGAATGACGGAGGAGGACGGGCTGTTCGCGGAGCCGAGCAGCCCCGTACAGGGGAAACCCCGTCGGGTTGCGGCGGAGGAGCGGCGGTCGATTCCGATCCAGGCGCTCGACGAACCTATCGACGTCCCCACTCTTGTGACCGATGGATCGGGGCGCGATCCCTCTACTCGACGCGGGGGTCTCGGCCCCCTGTGGGTCGCGGTGGTCGCGCTCCTCGCATTGGTGTTCGGGGCCGCAGGAGGCGTGGGAGGCTACTTCATCGCCTCTCGGGACGACGCGGCTCCCGCCATTTCGCTACCGTCAGGCGTCTCCGGCCAGACGGGGGCCGACGCGCGCGCGGGCTCGGTTGCGACCGTGGTCGCCGCAGTCCTGCCTTCGGTCGTGCGAATCGAGGCGAGTTCGGGGGGGACGCCGATCGGCACGGGCTCGGGCTTCGTGATCCGTGACGATGGCTACATCCTCACGAACAACCACGTCGTCGCGTCGAGCGACGGGGAGTTGTCCGTCCGCTTCTCCGATGGCTCGGTCGAATCGGCGACGATCGTCGGCGCAACAGCCGACTACGATCTCGCGGTCATCAAGGTTGATAAGACGGGACTCGCGCCTCTTGTCCTCGGCGACTCGGACGCGGTCCGCGTCGGGGACGAGGCGATCGCCATCGGGTCGCCGCTCGGCCTAGATTCGACGGTCACGCTCGGCATCGTGAGTTCGCTCCATCGCCCGGTCTCGGCGAGAGGTTCCTCGGATGGGCAGGCCTTCATCGACGCGATCCAGACGGACGCCGCCATCAACCCCGGGAACTCGGGGGGGCCGCTTCTCAATGCAGTGGGCGAGGTGATCGGGATCAATTCGGCCGCCGCGGCCCTACCAGGTGCGACGCAGTCCTCGGGCGCAGGCACCGTTGGACTCGGTTTCGCGATTCCCGCGAACCAAGCCCGGCGGACGGCGGAGGAAATCATCGCGACCGGGTACGCGACGTTTCCCGTGATTGGCGTCCTTCTGGATAACGCGTACTTCGGCGAGGGGGTCGAGGTGGTTGCCGACGATCCGTCCACCGGTACCGTCGGGGTGTTTCCCGGTTCGCCCGCCGATCTTGCGGGGATCAAGGCCGGGGACATCATTCTGTCGATCGCAGGGCGCCCCGTAACGCGCCCGGAGGAGCTCATCGTCGCCATTCGTGCGATGGCCCCCGGCGACATTGTCCGCCTCGTGGTGAGGTCGGGTGGCGCCACGTCAACGGTGAGCGTCATCCTCACGGCGAACGACAACGTCGTTTGGGATGACGACCAGCAACAGTAGGCTGACGACGTGTTCGACATCAACGGCCAGGAGTTCGTCATCCTCCTCCTTGTCGTCGGCGCCGTTGTTGGCCCCAATCGCCTCCCGCTCTATTCGCGAGAGATTCGACTCTGGGGCGCCAAGGCACGGGACCTCCTCGCGGATACGCGAGCTGCGGTACGCGACGAGATGGGGGATACGGTGGACTTCGGGGCGCTCGAACCTCATCGCTTCGATCCCGTCCACGCTGCCACTGACGTGGCGACGGAGTCCTCCGCGGGGTCGCCCGTGCCGCGATCCGAGGGGAGGGCGGCACGCAGGCGCTCGGCGCGCGGCGCCTCCGAGGGAACACCGCCTTTCGACGCCGACGCGACCTAGCCACCCTCCGCGGCTGGAGGACTCCCGAGGAGTAGAGACCTGGAACAATGGTCGACATGTCGCCGCGCGCCTTCTCCGCCATGCAGCCCACCGCAGACTCGCTTCACCTGGGGAATTACCTCGGAGCGCTCTTACAGTGGGTAGCGCTCCAAGAGACTCACGAGACCGTCTACGCCGTCGTTGACCTCCACGCGCTCAATGAGCACCCTGAGCCGGAGGCGCTTGCCAGGAGGACGCGCGCGACGGCCGCACAGTTCCTCGCGGCAGGTGTCGATCCCAAGCACTCGCTCCTGTTCGTCCAGTCGCACGTTCCGCAGCATGCGGAGTTGGCGTGGCTGCTGGGGGGCTTCACGGGCTTCGGCGAAGCGAGCCGGATGACCCAGTTCAAGGACAAGTCGGCGAAGCAGGGGGAGCGTGGCACGAACGTCGCGCTCTTCACCTATCCGATTCTCATGGCGGCCGACATCCTCCTCTACGACGCCGCGGTCGTTCCCGTCGGCGAGGACCAGCGCCAACACCTCGAACTGACCCGCGATCTCGCTCAACGGGTGAACTCAGGCCATGGTGACATCTTCACCGTGCCCGAGCCTCACATCGTGAAGGCGACCGCGAAGATCTACGACCTCCAGGACCCGTCGTCGAAGATGTCAAAGTCGGGAAGTCCAGGGGGCATTATCGAGATTCTCGACGAGCCCACGATCATCGCGAAACGAATCCGCTCCGCCGTGACCGATGCAGAGATGGACGTACGCTTCGACGAGCGCTTGAAACCCGGACTCGCCAACCTCCTCACGATC
>CAZTJX010000131.1:0-5313 GCA_964613755.1 uncultured Demequinaceae bacterium
ATCACGATGACGAACCCGGTGTTCCTGCGCCAGTTCGACGACTGGATCGACGAGCAGCGCCAGATCGCCGGCGACAAGGCAGGCATCGGCGCCTGCACGCTCAGCACGGCGATGAAGCTGTGGCGGTGGACGCTCGACTATCTGCGCAAAGCCAAAGACGCCGACGGGCGGCCGCTCTTCCGCGACAATCGGCAGGGCGTGACCTTCCCGATGGCCGACGCCCTGAGCTGGCTGGTCGCCTCCCGCAATCAGATGCTCGACGTGCTCGAACTCGAGAGCAAGGGCGCCGAGCGGCCCGAGCTTGCGGAGAGCTTGCCCGGCACGGTGCAGTTCTTCACCGACTTGTGCCGCGTGCAAGCGGCCAGAGCAGCGGGCGAGGTCGGGCGGATCTGCGCGGAACTCGTCTTTGGCTACGAGCGACACCCGAGTTGGGAGGATTGCGACGCCTGCTATCAGGCCGACGACCTCGAGGCGCTCGAGGGAATGATCCCCGGGATAAACGCGGTTGCCCGCGGCGTCGTCGATGTCGTCGAGGACGACGGCTCGCATCCGGCGAAGGCCGGACCATGCGTGGACTTCCACGGTCGCGAGACCTTTATGGCACTGCGCCGCAAGCTCGACGGCTGCATGACCCAGTCGCGCCTGGCCAAGGATCGCGCCGCGCGCTCCCTCAACGGCGTCATGATCCCCGAAGCGCTCGACTACCCGAGCTGAGCGCCCATGCACGACAACACGGTGGAAAGACAGCGCCTGGAGGTCGACATCGCATGCGTCGGCTTCGGCCCGGCGAGCGGCGGCTTCCTGACGACGCTCTCGCGTGGCCTGGCCGAGGCCCAGGGCGAGCTCGAGAGCGGCGCGATGCCAGGCATGCCACCGCAGGTCGTGTGCTATGAACGGGCCGACGACCTCGGCTCTGGGGTGTCCGGTGTCGTCACGCCGGCAACCGCGATCCGTGAGACGTACCCCGATCTCGATCCGGCGGCCATCCCGATGGCCGTGCCGGTCACGAGCGAGAAGGTCGTCTACCTGCTCGACCCGATCGGCGCGAGCAGGCGCGGCTTCGCGGTGCGCTGCGCCGACGCGATGCTGCGCGGACTACGCTTCATGCTTCCGGTGCGGGACCAAGCCTTCGCGCTCCCCTTCATCCCCAAGTTCCTGCGCAAGGACGACGGGCTCGTGCTCGGCATGGGTCAGTTCAACCAATGGGTCGCCGGCCAGTTGATGGCGGAGGCGCAGGTCCAGCTCTGGCCGGGCACCCCCGTCGCGGAGCCGCTGATTGAGGACGACGCGGTCGTCGGGGTGCGGCTCGTCGACCAAGGTACGGATTTGGCGGGAGAGCCCGAGGCAGGCTTCCTCCCAGGCATGGACATCAAGGCGGCGCTAACCGTGGTCGCCGACGGCCCCGTGGGCCCGATCGGTCGGAAGCTCGACGAGCGCTTCGGAATACCGGAGGGTCACGCGCGGCACGACTGGGCGGTCGGCATGAAGGTGGTTGTGGACCTGCCAGAGGATTGCGCGCTTGAGCCGGGGACCGTGCTGCACACGATGGGCTACCCCGAGCCGGAGATCTTCGGCTTCCTGTACGTCCACGAGGCGGGCCTTGCCTCGCTCGGGATCTTCGTGCCATCGTCCCTCGATAGTCCGGTGCGCGGCAGCTACCGCTACCTGCAGCACTGGATGCAGCACCCTTACCTCTGGCGGCACCTGAAGGGCGGCAGGCTGCGCTCGTGGGGGGCCAAGTCGCTGCAGGAGTCCGGCCGCCAGGGTGAGCCCCACCTGTGCGGCGACGGCTACGCGCGGATCGGCGAGGGCTCGGGCAGCACGAACGTTCTGACCAACTCCGGCGTGGACGAGGCCTGGACCACGGGAGTGCAGCTCGCCGAAGGGGTGCTTGAGTTGCTCAAGAGCAAGCAACCGTTCACGCGCGACAACCTCGAGCAGGCCTACGTACACCGCCGCCGGGAGAGCGCACTCGATAAAGAGAGCAGGGTCGCGGCCAAGGCGCGGGTCGGGTTCCGGCGTGGATTCGTCCGTGGCCTGGTTGGCATGGGCCTCACCGGCGTGACGCGTGGAAAGCTGGGCGCGCCCGGGGGCCACAAGACGAAGTCCCGCGAGGTCAAGAGCCTCGCCGAGCACTACAAGGGTGCGATCCCCGCCGCGGAGATCGAACGCATGGAGGCCGAGGCGAGCACATCGCAGCGACCGCTGCAGGATGTGTACATGGACCGCGTCGGTTGGCCGAGTATTCCTTTCGACGGAGAGCTCCTGGTGTCCCACCAAGACGCGCTCCTGCTCGGCGGCAAGGTCCAGGCGCCGCCGGGCTACGCCAACCATGTGGTGTTCCTCGCCCCGGCGGAGTGCGAGGCCTGTGAGACCCATCTGTGCGTCAACATCTGCTCCGGGCAGGCGTTGACCCTGGACGGCGACGGAAGAATCCCCGTCTTCGATCGCGAGAAGTGCGTACACTGCGGCGCGTGCCAATGGAGTTGTCCGGCGCCACGCGAACCGGGCCGTGACGTCGGCGCCATCGCCTTGCAGGCGGGCGCAGGGGGACTGCATTCCGCCGAGAACTGAGCTACCGATCTAGAAACGTACCGATTTTGGAGATGACTGATGACTGACGGATTCCACATCGTCGTGTGTGGCAGCCTCGTTCCCGACCCGATCCAGACCCTAGAGCCGGTGAGCGGCGGCGAACGGCCCGCGCTGAAGAACGAGGCGATGCTGCCCTCGGTGCTCGATCCTTGGGCCGCGTGTGCCCTCTACGAGGCCGCGCGACTTGCGGCCAACACCCCGGGAAGCAAGGTGTGGCTGGTCAGCCTCGGACCCAAGGCCCAGTTGCAGCAGCTCATGATGAAGGTGGCGCAAAAGACGCCGTTCGAGCTTGTCGCCGTCGATGGCTCGGCCAGTGGCTTCACCGATTCTTTCGAGGTCGCGGAGGCGCTTTCCTCGGCGATCGAGGGGATCTCCGGACTCGATCGATCCCGACTCCTGCTCTTTGGTGGCTGTGCCTCGGCGTCCCGCGATGCCGGTGTCACGCTGCAGATGGTCGGCGAGCGGCTCGGCATCCACGACCAGTTCCTCGGTGTTGACGAGTTGACGGTGCAGGACGACGGTTCGATCCGGTTGCTCGAGCGTGTCGAGGGCGGTCGCTATCTCGCCTCGGTCTGCGAGGGAGCGCCACTCGTCGCGGCATGGGCGACCGGCTCCCTGCCCGAACCGCCGAACAGTCCGCAGGTTGGCATGCAGAACATGCGGACGATCATGCCGGCGCTGGCGCAGGCCAAGCCGGCACCGCTCGGTGGGGAAGGCACAACCTGGCTGGAGGTCGAGGTGCCGAAGCAGCGGCGTGAGACGCGCATCGTGAAGGATTCCTCCGCGGACGAGATCGCGCAGGAGATCGTCACCTGGATCAAGGGCTGAGGAGGCTAACCATGACGGACACGATTCTTTTCCTGGCCCACACCGAGGCGGACGGCACGCTCGGCAAGGCCGCGTACGAGGCGCTGACCGCGGCGAAGAAGCTCGCGGGCGAGATGACGGGAGCGACCCTTGTCGCCGGCGTGATCGGAGCGGACGTCGCGGCCGCAGCGAGCACCCTCGGGATCGACCGGGTCCTGGGCGTGAGCGGCGCCGAGTTCGCCGTCTCGCGCTACGCGAGTGACGTCGCCGCAGCAGCGGCCCTCGTCGAGGGATCCGCAGCCACGATCGTCGTCGCGCCAGCAACACCGCGTTTCTGTCGGGCGCTGCCCGGTACGACCGCGCGGCTCGATGGTCGCATCGAGACGCAGGTGACCGCGCTTGCGGCCGAGGGCGACGCTGTGCAGTGCGAGCGGTGGTTCTATCGCCAGCGCATGGTGGCGAAACTGAGCCGCAGCCAGCGCCCATGGTTCCTCCTCACGAGCCCGGGCGCGTTCGAGGCCGCGTCGGCCGACGCAGGCAAGGCGAGCGTCGAAGCCGTGGCGGTTGACCTCCCTGCGGCGGAGCTTCGCACGCAGGTGACGGGCATTGAGGCCGCCGCCACCGAGGCCCAGACGATCCGTCCCGACGCGGAAACCCTCTTGGTTGCCGGCGCCGGCTGGACCAAGAAGCAGAAAGACGGCGCGACGCACGTTAAGGACGCCGAGCGCCTGGTCGGCGGCTTCCTGGAGATCGCCCGCGCCTCGCTCGGAAGCACCAAGTCGCTCGTCGACCAGGGTGCCGAGGGCGCCGAGGTCATGTCGTTCATGAGCCACCTCAACCAGATCGGCCAGACCGGCTCGACGCCGCGCCACCGCAAGGGGCTCGCAACCTGCTGCCACGGTGAGGAGCCGCACGTCGTCGGCTGGCGCTTCATTTCCGAGCGTCGGGCGATCAACCTCGACGAAACCTGCGGGTGGGCTCAGGGCAAGGCGGACGTGCTCTATGTCGCCGATGCCTTCGAGGTCATGGCGATGGTCAACGAGCTGCTCGCAGCCGACGCCTGATCGGTTCTCCGCGGCGATGAGGGTCGCCGGGCGTCGGTTTCGTCGTGGGTGGGCTGGCGCGTCGGGGCGGCAGGGCTCGGGAACTGTTAGGATCGAAGCCCGTGGAGAGAACGCGATTTTCGAGCCCCGCGGGCCATATCACCCGACACGTCTTCGTTACCGGCGGGGTGGTGTCCTCCCTCGGAAAGGGCCTGACGGCCTCGAGCCTTGGTCGCTTGCTCCGCTCGCGCGGCCTACGCGTGACGATGCAGAAACTGGATCCGTACCTCAACGTCGATCCGGGAACCATGAACCCGTTCCAGCACGGCGAGGTCTTCGTCACCAACGACGGCGCCGAGACGGACCTCGACATCGGGCACTACGAGCGCTTCCTCGACGTGGAGCTCGGCGCGAGCGCCAACGTGACGACGGGACAGGTGTATTCGCAGGTCATCGCCAAGGAGCGTCGCGGCGAGTACCTCGGGGACACGGTGCAGGTCATCCCGCACATCACCGACGAGATCAAGCGCAGGATGCGCGCCCAGGCGAGCGACGACGTCGACGTCGTCATCACCGAGATCGGGGGCACGGTCGGGGACATCGAATCCCTCCCGTTCCTCGAGGCCGCGCGCCAGGTCCGCCACGATGTCGGCCGCGACAACGTCTTCTTCCTACACGTCTCCCTCGTCCCCTTCATCGGGCCCTCTGGCGAACTCAAGACGAAGCCCACCCAGCACTCGGTCGCCGAGCTGCGATCGATCGGTATCCAGCCGGACGCGATCGTCTGCCGCGCCGACCGCGACATCCCTCAGGGCGTCAAGAACAAGATCGCGCTCATGTGCGACGTCGAGATCGAAGCGGTCGTCAC
>CAZTJX010000132.1:0-5297 GCA_964613755.1 uncultured Demequinaceae bacterium
CCCGCAAACACATCCTCCGCTCGATCGAGGGCTCGCTTGAGCGCCTCCAAACGGACCACGTGGACCTCTATCAGGCACACCGCTTCGATCACTCGACCCCACTCGAGGAAACGATGCTCGCCTTCTCCGACATCGTGCGTCAGGGCAAGGCGCTCTACATCGGGGTCAGCGAGTGGACCGCGGACGAGATCGCCGCAGGCGCGGCGCTCGCGAAGGAGCTCCGCGTTCCCCTCATCTCCAACCAGCCGCAGTACTCGGCGCTCTACCGCGTCATCGAGGCCGAGGTCGTTCCCGCCTCGAAGATGGCGGGGCTCAGCCAAATCGTCTGGTCACCCGTCGCGCAGGGTGTTCTCACGGGAAAGTACCTTCCGGGGAAGCCCGCCCCCGAGGGGTCCCGCGCCACCGACGAGAAGGGCGGCGCGACCTTCATTGGCAAGTTCCTGGAGAACCAGACTCTCCTGGAACGGGTCCAAGCCCTTCTCCCGATCGCCAAGAAGATGGACCTCACGCTCGCGCAATTCGCCGTGGCATGGGTGCTCCAGAACGACAACGTCGCCGCCGCCATCATCGGGGCCTCGCGCCCCGAGCAAGTGAAAGAGAACGCCAAGGCTTCAGGCGTGGTGATTCCGGCAGAAGTCATGGCAGAGGTGGACTCGATCCTCGGCGACGTCGTGGTTCGCGACCCCGCGCTGACGGCCTCGAACAGCCCGGCGGAGCGCCCCTAGCGCAACCGACTCCGCAACGAATGAAGTCCCCGAGGCTGCGGCCTCGGGGACTTCATTCATCAAAGGAGAAAACAATGCGTGTACGTCTGGCAGGAGCGTACGTGGAAGGAACGAGCGACCACGCCCCGGCGTTCCCACGATTCCCAGCCGTCCCCCCGGGACTACCATGGAAAACGGGGTGATGGCCCGTGAATCTGCCCACCATCCGCGAGGCCGCCGTGGCAGGATCGTTCTACCCCGGGGACCCTGCCGCGCTCCTCGACGCGGTCGACACACTGCTCGCCGAGGCGCCGCCCCCTCCAGCCGATGCCCCCGTGCCTCGCGCCGTCATCGTGCCCCACGCTGGCTACGTTTACTCGGGACCCACAGCCGCCATCGCCTATGCGCGCGTCGCGGCGGGGCGCGACACCATCAAGCGCGTCATCCTCGTCGGCCCGACTCACCGCGTTCCCGTGCTGGGCGTCGCGCTCCCAGGAGCGGACGAGTTCCAGACTCCGCTCGGCTCACTACCCGTGGCCGAGGCATGGGCGGAGGGGCGCCTGGCCGGGGTTCCCACCGCGAGCGTCTTCGCCGAGACCCATCGATGGGAGCATTCCCTCGAGGTCCAGCTCCCCTTCCTGCAGCGCGTGCTCGACGACATCGAGATCGTGCCCCTACTCGCCGGGCAGGCCTCTGGTGAACAGGTCGCCGACGTGCTCGACGCGCTCTGGGGCGGGCGGGAGACACTCCTCGTCATCAGCTCCGACCTCTCCCACTACCTGCCGTACGACGAGGCACAGCGGACGGACGCGGGAACCCTCTCCCAGATCGAGGCGCTTGAGGGTCCCCTTGATCACCACCAGGCATGCGGCGCCACGCCCATCAACGGGCTGCTCGTCCTCGCCCGCCGCCGAGGCCTCGTCCCGACACGGCTCGACGCGCGCAACTCGGGCGACACCGCGGGTGACCCGGACCGCGTCGTCGGCTATTGTGCATTCGCGTTCGATGAGGCCTCCGATGCCTGACGACATCCCCAACGACGCGGGAACCGTCCTCCTCCCGGCGGCCCGTGCCGCAATCGAGCGAGCGCTCGGGCTCCCCTCCGAGTCCCTTGAGGAACCCCCAGAGTGGGCCCTCGCCATCGGGGCAAGCTTCGTCACCCTCACCGAGCGAGGCCTCCTGCGCGGGTGCATCGGCTCACTTGAGGCCGTGCGCCCACTGCTCGACGACGTGGGCTCCAACGCGGTCGCCGCCGCCACGCGCGACCCCCGTTTCCCGCCGCTGAAAGGGAGCGAGATGGACAGGATCGCCATCGAGGTTTCGGTGCTGTCCCTACCCGGTCCGCTCGCCGCTTCAAGCCTGACCGATGCCCACGAGGCGCTTCGACCAGGTATCGACGGCGTCATCGTCGAATCCGGTCCCTGGCACAAGGCGACGTTCCTCCCCCAGGTGTGGGACGACCTACCGGACCCCGAGGAGTTCCTGCGCCACCTCTGGGCGAAGGCGGGCCTCCGGCCCGGCACGTGGAAGGACGGCACGACCCTTCAGACGTACACCGTCCGCGCGTGGCACGAGCCGCAATGAGCCCGATGGAGAACGACGGCCACACGCCGGCCGATGCGGAGCACTGGGACGAGGCGCCCACCGCGCGCTGGTGGCACCCCATCGACGACGGGCGGATCGAGTGCGACCTATGCCCCCGACGTTGCCGACTCCGCGCGGGCCAGCGAGGGTTCTGCTTCGTCCGCGCCCGGGAGGACGACCGGATGGTGCTCACCACGTACGGGCGCAGCTCCGGATTCGCGATTGACCCCATCGAGAAGAAACCCCTCTCGCACTTCCATCCCGGCACCTCCGTGCTCTCCTTCGGGACGGCGGGCTGCAACCTCAACTGCCGGTTCTGCCAGAACTGGGATATCTCCAAGTCTCGAGAGTGGGACCGGCTCGCCGCACCGGCCACACCCTCGGCCATCGCGAAGGCGGCCACATCGGCGGACTGCGCATCCGTCGCGTTCACATACAACGATCCCGTGATCTTCGCCGAGTACGCGATCGACACCGCGAACGCGTGTCACGAAGCCGGCCTTGGCACCGTCGCCGTCACGGCTGGCTACATCACACCGGAGGCGCGGCCCGACTTCTTCGCCCCCATGGACGCCGCGAACATCGACCTTAAGGGCTTCACCGAAGACTTCTACTGGAAGGTCACTGGCTCGCACCTTGCCGACGTCCTCGACACCATTGCGTGGGTGCACGCAAACACGGATACGTGGATCGAACTCACGACCCTGCTCATCCCCGGCCACAACGACGACCCCAAGGAAATCGACGCGATGTCCAGGTGGATCCTCGCGGAGCTTGGCCCCGACGTGCCGCTGCATTTCTCGGCCTTCCACCCCGATTTCAAGATGCTGGACGTGCCACCGACCCCGCCGGAGACGCTCCGGGTGGCCCGAGCCGCGGCGCTCGACGCGGGTCTGCACTTCGTCTACACGGGCAACGTGCGCGATCCCGGGGGCGAGACCACGGCGTGCCCCTCGTGCGGTACCGCGCTCATCGAGCGGGACTGGTACGCCGTCCTCGCCTACCGGCTCACGGCGGATGGTTGCTGCCCCGAGTGCGGCACGGCGATTCCCGGGCGATTTGGGCCCGCCGTCGGAGAGTGGGGACGGCGCAGCCTCCCCGTCAGCCTCGCCTGACGGCTAGCCGAGTGCGATGGGCCTACCCGAGCTCGCGGTTGATGCGCGCGGGCCATGCAGGCCCGCCATAGACGAAACCGGTGTAGGCCTGGAGCAGGGTGGCGCCTGCGGCGAGCATCGCACGGGCGTCGTCCACCGTGAAGACTCCGCCGACGCCCATAACGCACATCTCTGGGCCAACGGCGGCACGGAGGCGCGCCACCACCTCGAGTGCGCGCTCCAGCAGGGGTGCGCCGGAGAGTCCCCCGGGACCACGATCGTGATTGATCGTCGTGTTGACGGCGACGATGCCGTCGAGCCCCAGCTCCACAGCGAGCCCGGCTACAGCGTCGATGTCCGTGTCTGCGAGGTCGGGCGCGATCTTCACGAGCAGGGGAACGCGGCGCCCGCCAGCGGTCGCGGTGGCCTCGTCGGCACCGGCGCGCGCGCTCTCCAGGATGGGACGCAGCGCCGTCGCGGATTGGAGGTCGCGGAGCCCGGGAGTGTTCGGAGAACTGACGTTGACCACAAGGAAGTCGGCATAGGGGGCGAGCGCTCGCGCCGAGTAGCCGTAGTCCGCCGCCGCATCCTCGGGCGCCGTTACCTTGTTCTTGCCGATGTTGACGCCGATCACGGCGGCGCGGCCCAGCCGGGTCTTGCGCAGCCTACGAAGCCGTCGCGCGACGGCATCGGCGCCCTCGTTGTTGAAACCCATCTGGTTGCGCAGCGCGTGCAGATCCAACTCGCGCCACGAGCGGGGAGCGGGATTGCCTGGCTGCGGCTTCGGGGTGATGGTGCCGATCTCCACGAAACTGAATCCCGTCGCGACGAGCCCGCGCACCGCGATGGCGTTCTTGTCCATGCCCGCAGCGAGCCCCATCGGCGCCGAGAAGCGAATGCCCATCGCCTCCACGGCGGCGGAGGGCCTCGGAGGCGGGAAGATGCGCAGCAGGCGTGCCAGGCGAACGAAGGGCCAGGCGAGGCCAAAGGCGCCCACGGAAAGGTGGTGGGCACGCTCAGGATCGACGTGCGCGATAACGTGGCGAAACAGGAGGCCGTACACGGGTCCAAACTAGCGCCCGATACGATGCGGGAATGACCGCACTCGCTACCACCACGGAACTCGTGGCCTCGATTGAGGCCGACGCCCTCATCCTCGGAGTCATCGGCGGTGGTGAGGTGACGGCACACACCCAGCTCGCCGAGGACATTCGGACCGAGATCAGCGCGGCCGCCGCCCCGCTTGAGCCGAGCCCGAAGGTCGGGAGCGTCACCATCCTCGTCCATCCCTCCGTGACCGCGAAGCGCGTCGTTCTCGTTGGCGTCGGCGAGGGCAACGACGGGGATCTCCGTACGGCGGCCGGGGCGGCATCGCGTGCATGCGGAAAGGAGCCGGGCCGGGTCGTCATCGCGCTTCCCGCGCTCACACCTGCCGCGCAGACCGCCGTGAGCGAGGGGGCGGTGCTCGGCGCATATCGGTTCACGAACTATCTCTCGAGCGAGGACTCCGAGGAGGCCTACGACGGCGCTGAGTGGCTCATTGCCGGCGCCGAAGAGGACGCCGTGGCTCGCGCCAAGATCACCGCGGGAGCGGTCGCGGGGGCACGCGACCTCGTCAACACGGCTCCGCTCGACTTGTACCCGGCAACCTTCGCGGAGGCCGCGGAGGAGCTCGGCCAGCAAGCGGGCCTCGAGGTGACGGTCTGGGAGCCCCAGCGCCTCGCGGACGAGGGGTTCGGCGGCATCCTCTCCGTCGGCATTGGATCCTCGCGACTCCCCCGCCTCGTCAGGGTCGCCTATGCGCCGAAGGGCGCCAAGGAAACCATCGCACTCGTCGGCAAGGGGATCACATTCGACTCCGGCGGCCTTTCGCTCAAGAACAACGACGGCATGCAGACCATGAAGTCGGACATGG
>CAZTJX010000133.1:0-5241 GCA_964613755.1 uncultured Demequinaceae bacterium
ATCTCCACGCGAAGGTCATCCTCTTCTACCTGCCCGGCGGGAAGAAGGTCGCCATCACGGGCTCCCACAACTTCGTCGTAGGCGGGGTTCGACTCGGGACGCGCGAAATCGCTCTGCAGACCAAGAATCCGAAGGTGATCAAGCAGATCGAGCGGTTTATCACGGATCACGTGCGCTAGCGCGGCTCGTCGCCCGGGGCGTCCGTGGCATTCGCCTCTCGCGCGGCGCGCGAGAATGGCCGGGTGACCGAACGTCTCGACCGCCAGGGCCTCGTCTACGCCTTCCTGGCGTACGGCATTTGGGGTGTCTTCCCCATCCTCATGGACGAGTTGCGCCCTGCGGGTGCCGTTGAGATCGTCGCGCACCGGGCCCTGTGGTCGTTGGGCGTGTGCCTCCTCATCGTCGCCATCACCCGGCGCTGGGGGCGGGTGGTCGCTGTATTCCGAGATACCCGTACGGTCCTGACGCTCGCGCTCGCCGCGCTCGTCGTCGCGTTCAACTGGGGTGTCATGGTCTACGCCGTCATCACGGATCGCGTGGCCGACACCTCGTTGGGTTACTACATCAACCCCCTTATCACCGTCGCGCTCGGAGTGCTGGTGCTTCGCGAGAGGCTCCACAAGGCTCAAGGAGTCGCGATCACGATCGCCCTGGCCGCGATCGTCCTCGTGGGAGTCGAGTTGCGCGGCGTCCCGTGGATCGCCCCGACGCTCGCCTTCAGCTTCGCGGCGTACTCGCTCCTGAAGAAGCAGCTGGGCGCGAAGGTGGACGCGCTGACGGGGCTGACGATTGAGACGCTGGTGCTCCTTCCCGTGGCGATCGCTCTCCTCGCCATCGTCGCCGCACGGGGCGGGACGACGTGGGGTCACGAAGGAGCCGGTCACAACGTCTGGCTCGCGAGCACGGGGCTCTGGACCGCGGGCGCCCTCATCATCTTCGCGGCGGGCGCCGCGCGCCTGCCCCTCTACGTGGTCGGCCTCATCCAGTTCCTCACGCCCACCATGACGTTCATCCTCTCCGTCACGTACTTCCACGAGCCCATGCCCGCAGGCCGCTGGGCCGCCTTCGGCCTCGTGTGGATCGCGCTCGTGATCATCACGACCGACACGTGGCGCCGGGCCAGGGCGAGCGCGACGATCCGCGCGACCATCGTCGTCACCGAGCCCGAGTAGGGCCTTAGTCAGGGCCGGATTCCCGGTCGGGACGGACGACGTTGGAGACCACCGCCGAGCCCCGGTGGCCCCTGGGCTCGGCGGCGATCCCCTCAGTTCGTGGAGGACGGGCCGATACGGGTCCAACTCCACGTCATGTGGTCGAGGTCGGCTCCTGCGCCTTCAAGCCAGACCAGACTTGCGGTGTCGAGAACTTCGGAAGCCGCGCCCGGGCACGCGACGCCCAGAGTGTCAACATCCGGAACGACGTAGCTCGTCTTCGCCCGACCGTCGATCTCAGGGCCCAGCCTCGCGCCTCTGAGACCCGAACCGACGTACAGTCCGTCGGGATCCGTCGTCTGAACCTCGCGACCGACGATCACGCCGTCGGCGTCAACCCACGCGAGGGCCGTGAACGTGACGACCCCGTTGCCCGAGACCGTCCCATCGGCGGCCGGCGTCTGGTCGATGTCTCCCCACACGGATCCCCAGCCGGGTGGCTCTTGCTTGTACTCGAAGTCGACCAGGATCCGGGATAGTACGTAGTCCGAGGTGACGAGGACGCCGCGCTGACCAAAATCGACGAAGTCCCCTTGCCAGTCGAAGTCGCTGGCCAGGCCCGCGTAATACAAGCGGTGCTCCCCGGTCTGGAACGTCGCCGTGGTGGTCAGCGCGTCCTCGGACTCCGCCGGAAGGGGGGCGAGGCACTGGAAGACGGCCGACTCGGGACCCTCGAGGTAGGGAGTCGAGGTGGGGGTGATATCGGGCCTCTCCGACGACGGAGGGGTGCCTCCCACGACGCACGCGGCGTTCCACGTCTTCGTCGGGTCGTAGGTCGACGTGATCTCGAACTCGCCGCCGTCGGGAAGGTTCCTCACGCGAACGGAGACGCTCGCCAGACCTGCGGTGTCCTGCAGTTCCGCACCCGTGCTCAGTGTGCTGGTGAGCTGCTCGACGCGCGTGCGCCCGTCCGTCCACCGGAAGACCTGCTCGACGACGGAGCCGTCGGGATAGGCGTAGGGATTGAAGCCCGACCCACCAATCCCGATGATGGCCGCGAGCTGCTGCGACAGGTTGTTGAGGTCGACGCCGGCGGGGACGTCGTCCGGAACCGTCGTGGTCCATTCATACGCTAGACCGGGGTCGCCGTGGTTTGTGAGGTTCCGGCCTCCCGCCCCGCCCTGGAAATAGTCCAATGCCTCGAACTTCCAGTTTGGGGCCTCCGGCGGCACATAGATGGAGATGGCGCTTCCGCCATCCGGGGGCACGATCGAGGCATCGCCAACCGCGTCAGGTTCGAACGCCTGGTGCGAACCGTCCGGGGCGACGTAGACGTACACGTCGTTGACGTAGTCCACGTAGACGCGACCGTTGTAGCGCAGGGCGCCGAGCGCCTCGGGGTTGACCGCGGGATAGGTGCTGAGATCGCACCACGCGGGGGCCCCGGGGGGAGGAGTCGGGAATTCGAAGGCGATCGGGCTATCGGTGGGGCTCGGCACACCCACGGGCGCTACCTCGTCCGCAGGCAGGAGATACAGCACTCCGACCGCGACAGCCCCGACGGTCAACGCGGAGGCCCCGGTCGCCGCTCCGGCCCTCACCGCGCGGCGGCGCCGAATCGCGGTCAACGCCGAACGCGCCCGCTTGCGCGGAACACCGCCCCCCTCGGTGACGGCCTGAAGGTGCGCCCCGTAGATGTCGCGCACCACCTCGTCGAAGCTGCTCATGATCCGTTCCTCCTCTTTCCGGGGACCACGTCGATCCGTTCGGGACCGTCCTCAAATTCAGTGGCCGAGCCGAACTGCTGGGCTAGCGCCTTCGTCGCATCGGACAGGTACCTCTTCACCGAGCCCTCGGCGAGACCCAGGTCTCCTGCGATCTGGGCGATCGTCATGTCATCGAAGTACTTCATCACCACGTATACCCGCTCGCGGGGTGCGAGCACGTGGAGCGCGCGACGAAGGTCGATCCTGGCGTCGACGTCCTCGGGCGCGGGATCTCTGGAGAAGGCCCGGTCAGACGCCCGCTGTCGAACGCCCCGGGCCCTGGCGCGGTCGATCACAAGGGTCTGCATCGCGCGCCGAACGTAGCTGTCCGCCTCGGCAACGGTCGTAATCGGTCGGCGACGCGAGAAGCACTTGACGAGCGAGTCCTGGAACAGGTCCTCGGCGTCCGCATCGCCGACGGTCAGCATGTGGGCGTACGCAAGCAGACCCGTGCCTCGCTCGGCGATTAGGTCCTCCACCAGCGGCTGCCACGACATCCGATTCCCCCGTCTCTCCCTACTCAGTTAACGGGACCGGCGGGGATTTGGTTGGGGTAGCCGCGGGGTAGCTCGCTGAGCCTTCTGACTCCCTCAGTCCTGCGCCGGGGGCCAGACGCGCGTCCAGCTCCACGTCATGTGGTCGGCGTCGGGGCCGAGGCCCTGGATCCAGACGACGCTCGCCGACGCGAGCGCAGCGGAATCGACTCCGTCGCAGGCCACGCCCGCCGTCGCAAGGTCCTTGCGGACGATGAGCATCCTGGTGCTCCCGTCCTCGAAGTGGTAGGCGGCGCTCGTGTCATGACTTGCTCCGCCCATGACACTCTCCCAACCGGTACCCAGGGTCACCTCGCGGCCGATGAGCCGGTCCTCGCCGTCGATCCACGCCAGGGCACCAAAGGCCATGGACCCGACCCAGGCGTTGTCTCCGTCACCCGTTGCCTCGACTCCCCATCCCGGGTAAGGGGGCGTCGAGTCCCAGGGCGGACTACCGAGCGGGAAGGCCTCCGTCGTCAGGTCCAGCAGGACTCCTCCCGTGCCAAAGTCTCCCGTCAAGGTGTCGTCGACCATCGCCCCGTTGCTCACCGTGCGCGAGAACGTTCCCGTTCCCGTCTCGACCGAGATGGGAATGACGTCCTCGTCCTCGCGTGGCAAGACGGCGAGGCATTGGAACACGGCGGATTCCGGGCCCTCGAAGTACGGACCCCAGTTGACGTCGGGCAGCGGGGGTGCGGCCGGCCCGCCCCCGAGATCGATCCCGCAGGCAGCTGCCCAGCTCTTCGTCGGGTCGTAGACGGAGGTGACCTCGTACGACTCTCCCTCGGGAAGGCCCACGACTCGCAGTGACACGCTCTGGAGCCCGACAAGGTTCTCGCCCTCGACGAGAGGCGCAAGGCCCTGCGACCAATCGACCTGCGTCACGCTCTCGCGCCCGTCGACCCACCGGAGCACCTGCTCGAGCGTCGTTCCGACAGGAACCAGGCTGTTCGCCCCAAACGACAGAGAGAAGCCGAGCGACTGCAACTGAAGGTTCATGATGCCGTTCCCATCCACGCCCTGCGGAACCTCGCTGGGTGCCGCAGTCGTCCACTCGTACAGGAGCGCTGGGCTCACCTCGCCCCAGTAAGGTTCCTCGTCGGGCGCGACGAAGTAGGGACGTCCAGCGCCGGAACCATCGATCTCGATGTCCCACGCCATGTGGGACCAGGGGAAGGACTGCTGGGGGCCTCCGCCCCACAACCTCAGTTGTTCGCCCGTCGGAGACGTCGCGTAGTAGTAGCCATCTCGGTCCGGCTCAAGTACCGTCTTGACGCCGTCCGGGTTGACGTAAACGACCTCGCCGTCCGTCGCGTTCGCCCAGATCCGACCGGCGTACGGGAATGTGTCGAGCGCCTCGGGGTTGACCGCGGGGTATGTGGTGAGGTCGCACCACGACGGAGCCCCGACGGGCGGCGCCGGAAGGGCCGCGGGCGTCACGTCGGCGGCGGGCCGGAGGTTCATCACGCCGAGGGCGACGACTCCGACGGCGAGAACGGAGACGCCGGTCGCGGTTCCCGCGCGGACGGCCCTGCGCCGGCGGATCGCGTGAACCACGGATCGCGCCCCCTTGCGGGGCATTCCTCCCGCCTCCGTGACGACATGGAGGTACGCGTCGAAGTTCTCGTGCACGAACTCGTCGAAGGTGCTCATGATCCGTTCCTCCTCTTTGCCGAAACGACGTCGACCCGCTCGGGGCCGTCGCCAAACTCCACCGCGGAGCCGAAACGCACGGCGAGCGCCTTGGTGGCGTCGGATAGGTATCGCTTCACCGTGCCGTCGGCTAGGCCC
>CAZTJX010000134.1:0-5225 GCA_964613755.1 uncultured Demequinaceae bacterium
TACGAGATAGTGAACTGACCGTCGCGACGTCGCGGCGGCCACCCTGGTCCCGCGTCGCCGCGTACGCTGGGCCGAGACACCTTCCGGGCCAGTAGCTCAGCCGGTTAGAGCAGCGGACTCATAATCCGTCGGTCGCGGGTTCGAGCCCCGCCTGGCCCACCGTCTTTCGCGCCTCTACCTCGTCGGCGCGTGGTGATAGCGTCGGCGCGTGACCGACGAACTGACTTTCACCACGCGGGTATCGACGACGCCGGGGGACGGGGCGTGGCACATCGTAACCCTTCCCGAGGACCTCTCCGACGAGATCGAGGCGCGCTACTCCGGGCCGCGACGGGGCTTCGACTCGGTACGGGTCATTGCCCGGATTGGCGCGACGATCTGGAACACATCCATCTTCCCCAGCCACTCGCGCGGAGCCTACGTCATGGGCATCAAACGCGCGGTCCGCGAGGCGGAAGGCATAGAGGAGGACACGCGGGTCGAGGTCTCCCTAGAGATTCCCGAGCTCCGTTAGGCGCCCGGTCGGTGGGGACTGCTCGGAGATGAGGAAGCCCCGGTCGAGTGCTTCGAGGGCGCGATCAAGGAGCGAACCGAGGGGCGTGGCGAATCCGCTCTCGTACCAGTGGTGAATTGCGCCAGTGAACGCTCCGACAAGCGCGTGGGAGAGAAGCTGGATCTCGAGGTCCCCGTGTTCGCGGCCGAGCGCCTCGCTCAAGGTGTTGCCGATGAGTTCGGCCGCCTCGTAGAGCGCGAGGGCGGACGACGCCTCGATAGCGGGCTCGCTCATGATGAGCCGAGTGCGTCGCCTCATGTACTCCTCGTCGGTGGTAAGTGGGCCAATGATGAGCACCTCCGCGGCGCGTCGGAGCGCGACCGCGGGGGGCTTGCTCGTGATCTCGTCGACGAACGTATCGATCCATACGGGGTCGTACTCGTCCCACAGGACGAGTTGCTCCTTTGTGCCGAAGTACCGGTAGACCGAGCTGGGAGAGACATCGGCGGCGGCAGCGATGCGCTCGATCGTCACGGCGCCAAAGCCCTCGGCGTCGAAGAGGTCGAGCGCCACGTCTTGGATGCGGCGCATGGACGCGAGCCGCTTGCGTTCGCGGAGGTCGCTGGTATGGGTGCCCTCACTCATGACCTCACGGTAGCACGACTGACAGTGACGTGCACTTGACAGTGACTTTCGTGACAGTTACCCTCAAGTGAAAGTCACTATCACGGCGGCACGAAGGGAAGAACGATGGGCGAGGCGATCATCACCCGGGGTTTGGTCAAGAGCTACGGCGCGACGTTGGCGCTGGACGGCGTCGACCTGACCGTCAATACGGGGGAGATTCACGGATTCCTCGGGCCGAATGGGGCCGGAAAGTCCACCACCGTTCGGATCCTCCTCGGCCTGCTCAGGGGGGACGCGGGTGAGGTGCGGCTCCTGGGCTGCGACCCGTGGCGCGACGCGGTCGAGCTTCACCGACGCCTCGCGTACGTGCCTGGGGACGTCAACCTCTGGCCGAGCCTCACGGGGGGAGAGGCGATTGACCTCCTCGCAAGCCTGCGCGTCGGGCTCGACCCGCAGCTAAGGGACGAGATGATCGAACGCTTCCAGCTCGATCCCCGCAAGCGCTGCTCCAGCTACTCCAAGGGGAATCGCCAAAAGGTTGCGATCATCGCCGCCTTCGCCTCCGACGTGGAGCTCTACCTCCTCGACGAGCCAACCTCCGGCCTCGACCCGCTCATGGAGTCGGTGTTCCAGGAAGTGGTGAGGGAGCGCGCGGCGGATGGCAGGACCGTGCTCCTATCGAGCCACATCCTTGCCGAGGCGGAGGCCCTGTGCGACCGCGTGAGCATCATTCGTCAGGGGCGCATCGTTGAGACCGGGACGCTTGAGCAGATGCGCCACCTCACGCGCACGTCGGTCCACGTCCACACGGAGCGCACCATCACCGGGCTTGAGGGACGAGAGGGCGTGTACGACCTCGATACCGACGACGACGGCGCGGCCTTCGAGGTCGACGGACACCTCCTGGGGGGCATCGTCACCCACCTCGCCAGTTTTGGGATCCTCATGCTGACGTGCACTCCGCCCACGCTCGAGGACCTGTTCCTCCGACACTACGGAGACGAGCTTGCGGCGGTGTCGAAGAACGGCGACGGCAACGGAGCGCGGACATGACGGCCTGGGTGGGTACGCCCCGCCTCGTCCGTCTCGCATTCCGCAGGGACCGTGTGCTGCTCCCCGTCTGGATCGTCTCGATCTGTGTGCTGATTGCGGCTGTCATCGCCGCCGAGACGTCGCTATATCGCGACGCGACCGAGAGGGCCGCGGGAGCAGCCTTTGGCGCTGCGAACACCATTTCGAGAATTGCCGACGGTCCGGCCTCCGGAACGAGCCTCGGTGCCATGTCGATCGTCGAGTCGTACCTCGTCCTCGCCATCTTCGTCGCGCTCATGAGCGCGCAAGCCGTCGTTCGCCACACGCGACTCGACGAGGAGACGGGGCGCGCGGAACTGATTGGTTCGAGCGTTGTCGGCAGGCACGCCCGCCTGAGCGCTGCCCTCATCGTCGCCCTGGCCGCCACGACCGTCGTCTCCGTCGCGGCTACCGCCCTGCTCGTGTCGTACGACCTTCCCGTCGAGGGCTCGATCGCGACAGGTGTCGCGCTCGCGGGCGTGGGAATCGTCTTCGGAGGTTTCGGCGCCGTCGCTGCCCAGGTGGCGGTGACTCAACGTGGTGCGAATGGCCTCGTCGGCCTCAGCCTCGGCGTCGCCTTCCTGCTCCGGGCGGTCGGCGACGCCGCAGGCACCGTGGCGCCGAGCGGCGTCGAGCTCATCAGCTCCTGGCCGTCGTGGCTATCTCCCCTCGGCTGGGGCCAGCAGATCCGGCCCTACCACCAGGACAACTGGGGCATAGCCGCGCTGTTCGTCGGCCTGGCCGCGATTCTCGTAATCGCGGCGTACCGCCTCTCGTCGCGAAGGGACCTCGGCGCGGGTCTCGTGAGCGGGCGGTCTGGGCCTGCGACCGCCTCGCCGCGCCTGCTCAGCGCGTGGGGTCTAGCGTGGAGGCTCCAACGAGGTCCGCTTTTCGCGTGGACGGCGGGAATCGGCGTGATGGGGGCGGCCTTCGGGTCCGTCGGGACGAGCCTGGACGATTTCGAGGAGGCGAGCCCTCAGTTCACCCAGATGCTCCGGGAGCAGTTCCCCGGTGCGGATATCGTCGACGTGTTCGCTGCGTTCATGATGGCATTCCTGGCCGTCGCGGCGGCGGGCTACACGGTTCAGACTCTGCTGCGCATGCGCGCGGAGGAGGTCTCCGCGCGGCTCGAGCCCGTCCTCGCGACAGGCGTCGGACGCCTGAAATGGCTCGCGAGCCACGGAGTGATCGCCACCCTCGGCACCGTCATGGTTATGGGTGGGATGGGGCTCGCCGGGACGCTCGGCTACCTGGCGGCCGGGGGCGATGGGGAGACGAGCCTCGGACAGACCGGTGCAGCGCTCGTACAGATTCCTGCGGCGCTCGCGCTCGGGGCGTTCGTCGTGGCAGCGTTCGCGCTCGTCCCACGTTGGGCCGCGGCGATCTCGTGGACGGCGTTGGGACTCAGCCTCGTTGTCGGGCAGATGGGGGAGATGCTCAATCTCCCCCAGGCAGTCACGAACCTCTCGCCCTTCACGCACGTGCCCGCCGTTCCCGCCGAGCCCTTCGAGATCCTTCCAGTGGCGACTCTCCTGGGGACGTCCGTCGTGCTCGTCGGTGTCGCCGCGACGGCCTTCCGGCGGCGCGACCTCGCGATTCCCGCCTAGGGGGCGTTCCTGTCGGTTCTCTTCGGGGAAACGCGTGCGACTCCTACGTCGCGCGATGCCCGTCGCGGAGGGTCGTCGCGATGGCTCCTCCGAGCGACGCCACCAGTGCCTCGACGGCCGACGCCACGTCGAGCGCGGCGACGGGTCCGCCCGACGACGCGAGCCGGGCGGCCTGGCCGTGTACATGGGCGGCCAAGGCGCCGGCGGTGTCGGCGCGCAGCCCCGAGGCCAGGAGCGTCCCCGCAACACCCGCGAGAACGTCGCCGGCCCCGGCGGTTGCGAGCCACGGCGTCGCCTCTGCCTGGCTCCATAGCTCACCCGAGGGGGTCACGATGAGGGTCACGGCGCCCTTGAGGAGCACCGTCGCGCGTATCGTCTCAGCGAGAACCCGCGCGGCAGCCACAGGATCCTCAGCGATCTCGTGAACGGAGAGGGGCGTGCCGACGTGCTCGAGTGCGCGCGAGAGTTCACCGACGTGGGGGGTGAGGAGCAGAGCCTCGGGCGGGGGTCCTGCGGCCTCGGCCGTGAGGGCCGTGATCACGGGTTCTATACCTCCTGCATCGACGATGCACGGAACCCCGCTCGCGAGCGCCGCGAGAATCGCGGACTCCTGGTCGGGATCGTCCGCGACCCCGGGCCCCAGTACCCAGGCATCGACGCGAGGCAGGGGGAGGGTGGCTCCTGCGGCGACGACCTCGGGTCGCGCGGCGAGGACGAGGTCCTGAGCTCGGCGAGGCCCGACGTATCGCACGAGGCCGGTGCCTGAACGGACGGCCGCCGAACACGTGAGCACGGCCGCCCCGGGGTAGGCGTCCGAGCCCGCCACCACGCCGACGACGCCGCGGGAGTACTTGTCGGCGCCGGGTGTGGGGACGGGCCAGAGCGCGGCTACTCCGGCCTCCGTGAGGCGACCGGGCGCGTCGGGCACGCGGGGAGGAATCGGGACGCCGACATCGGCGAAAGTCACGCGACCCGCGGCGAGTGCTGCAGGCGGGAGGAGCACGCACGCCGTGGGCGCGGTGAACGAAACCGTCGCGTGCGCGGTGACGGAAGGCCCCGCCGCAGATGAAGCGTCGGCATCGAGGCCGCTCGGGAGATCGACGGAGAGCACGGTGGCCGATGCCGGGATGGCGGCGACGAGCGACGCAGCAGGTTCACGCAGCCCCGGCGATGCGCCAAGACCCACGATCCCGTCGATGACGAGGTTCGCCTCCCCGAGGAGATGGGCCGCCAAGGATGGCTCGATCTTGGTCACGACCTCCCCGCCAGCGGCCCGAAGCAGTTCCAGCCCTCGCGGATGCGCGGCCGAACCGGTCAACAGCGCCCTGACGTGTGCGCCCTCGCGGGCGAGCAGGGCGCCGGCAATGAGCGCGTCGCCGCAATTGTTCCCCGTCCATATGAGGAGCGCCGCCCAGATGTCTGCGTCA
>CAZTJX010000135.1:0-5195 GCA_964613755.1 uncultured Demequinaceae bacterium
GCGAAGGCGGCGGCCAAGCCGGCAGCGAAGGCGGCGGCCAAGCCTGCCGCGAAGGCGGCGGCCAAGCCGGCAGCGAAGGCGGCGGCCAAGCCTGCCGCGAAGGCGGCGACCAAGGCGGCGGCCAAGCCTGCCGCGAAGGCGGCGGCCAAGCCGGCAGCGAAGGCGGCGGCCAAGCCTGCCGCGAAGGCGGCAACGGACAAGACCTCGGCCGCGAAGACGGCCCCGAAAAAGACCTCGGGCGCGTAGCCCGGAGAAGTAGACGCTTCGCCCCACCTCGGGGTGAGGCCAGACACGAGGAGAGACGGCACCATGCCGAAGAACAAGACCCACTCGGGTTCCAAGAAGCGGTTCACGATCACGGGGACCGGCAAGGTGAAGCACGCCCACGCCATGAACGTCCACAAGTTCCAGGAGAAGTCAGGCTCGCGCAAGCGGCGCGTCTCCGTGGATGGCATCCTCGCCGCCCCCGACGCGAAGCGCGTCAAGAAGCTTCTGGGCAAGTAGCCCCCTACCTACGCAAGGAGTATCGAAGTGGCACGCGTCAAGCGGGCGGTCAACGCCCAGAAGAAGCGCCGGACAACCCTCGATCGGGCGAGCGGGTACCGCGGCCAGAGGTCTCGCCTGTATCGCAAGGCCAAGGAGCAGGTCCAGCACTCACTCGTCTACGCCTACCGCGACCGTCGTGCGCGCAAGGGCGACTTCCGCAAGCTCTGGATTCAACGAATCAACGCGGCATCCCGCCAGAACGGCCTGACCTATAACCGTTTCATTCAGGGCCTCAAGGCCGCGAACGTGGATGTCGACCGCCGCATGCTCGCCGAGATCGCCGTGAGCGACCCCGGCGCTTTCACGCAGCTGGTCGACATCGCGAGGGCGGCGCTGCCGAAGGACGTCAACGCCCCCGCGGCCTAGCATGACCGGACGCCCCGCGGCCGCCGACCTAGCGATCACGCTCTCGAATCCGCGAGCCGATCGCATCAAACAGGTCAGGACCCTCGCGGGGCGTTCGGCGCGTCTCAGGGCCCATAGGTTTCTCGTTGAGGGACCGCAGGGGGTCCGCGAGGCCATCCCGTTCGCGGCGCCGGCGGTCCTCGACGTGTACGTCACGGACGTCGCGAACGCGCGTAGCCCCGAGATTGCCAGCGAGGCGCTCGATGCGGGCCTCCGTGTCCACGGTTGCAGCCCCGAGGTCGTCGACGCCATGAGCGGTGACGCACAGGGGGTCCTCGCCGTCGTCGGCCTCGAGTACGCGGAGGGCGCCGCGCTTCCTTCCTCGCCCCGCCTCGTCGCGATCCTCGCTGACGCGCGCGATCCGGGCAACGCCGGCACCGTCATTCGAACGGCCGACGCCGCGGGAGCCGACGCCGTGATCCTCGCAGGCGAGAGCGTCGAGGCGACCAACCCCAAGGTGCTGCGATCCTCCGCGGGCAGCTACTTCCACCTTCCCGTGATCGAGGGGCTCACCCTCGAGGAGGCCGTGACTTCGGCACGCGCCGCGGGCCTGAGGATACTGGCGACCGACGGTTCGGGGGACGTGCTCCTCGGCTCAGGAGCGGCGAGCACCCCGGATCTTGCCGAACCCACGGCGTGGATCTTCGGGAACGAGGCCAGGGGGCTCTCCCGGCAGGACCTGGCCCTCGCAGACGCCACTCTTCGCATCCCCATGTACGGGCGCGCGGAGAGCCTCAACCTCGGAGCCGCCGCCGCACTCTGCCTCTTCGCTAGCGCCTCGGCGCACCGCGCCTCGAACGACACCGCGTCATAGGCTTCAGGGATGCTGCGCCGCAGGAGAGAGGGTCGATCGACCTCCAGGGCGCCCCGGGGTTTCGTCGCAGCGATCACGCTGGTTGCGATCATCCTGGCGGTCCAACTCACCTCGACGATCGTCTCTGCGGTCCTCGCTTCTCGTGATGCGAAGGACGCCACTCGCCAGCTCTTCAGCGTGGTCGGCGACGTCACGATCGAGAGGGTCGCCCGCTACTCTCAGGCCGCCGAGGACGCGGTGAGCGGGTCCGTCCTGGCACTGGAGCGCGCGAGCCGGTTGGCGGACACGGACCTTATCGCGGCCGACCTGTACGGGCGCATCTATTCGAACCCGCAGGTCGGTGCGGTCAAGGTGGGCTGGAGCAACGGCGACTTCGTCGAGCTCGCGAGGGAGCCAGGCGGATACGCGCTTCACGTCATCGTCGCGGCTCCGACACGGACGACCGAGGTACGCCACTACGACGAGAGCCTCACCCTGCTGAGCCAAGACTCCGACCCCGAGAACGCCGACTTCGATCCCCGGCTCCGCCCGTGGTACCTCGACGGGGAGGAAGCGACGATCTCAACGTGGACCGATCCCTACCTGCTCTTCTCCACGAGGACGCCCACCGTCTCCGCCGTGCGCTCCGCGCGCATCGGCAACAAGGTGGTCGCGGTGGTCGCAGCGGACCTCCTCCTCGATCGGCTCGCGGTCGTCCTGGACGGCCTCCCGGTCGGGAGCGGAGGCGAGGCATTCGTCTTCGACGCCCATCGGACCGTGATCGCGGCGCCGGGCGTGTATACGGACCGCATCGAGGAGATCGGGCTCCGTGAGAAGCGTGTCGCGACCGCGCTTGATCTCGACATCCAGATGCTTCCTCCTCGTGAGTCGCACGCGGGAGACGGGGCGTTCGGGCAAGACGGCGACTACGTGGTCTTCGAACGCGGGTTCTCGGGCGAGTCAGGGCCGAATTGGCTCATCCATGTGCGCGCCACGCGGTCCGGTCTGGCTCCCGCCCTCGGCGCGTGGGAGGGGACCGTGCTGTGGACGACGGCGATTTCGGCACTCGTCGTCCTCGGCGCCGTGGCCCTCATGGTCCGCGTCTGGGCACCGCTCACGGGAATGCGGAGTCGTGCGAGCACCGATGCGGTGACGGGCCTGGCTAATCGCCACGAGTTCCAGGCCCTCGGATCGCGGATGGTGGCCTCGGCGTCGGCCGAGGGCGCGGTGCTGTGCCTGATCATCCTCGATCTCGATGGATTCAAGGCGGTCAACGACTCCCTCGGCCACCACGCGGGAGATGATGCACTCCGTACCGCGAGCGCTGCTCTCGTGGACCTGACGCGTGGGCGGGACCTCGTCGCACGCATCGGGGGCGACGAGTTTGCGGTCATCATGCGGGTGGACGACGAATCCGAGCGTGAGGTTGGTGCCCGTGTCGAGGGGCTCAGGACCACGCTCGCGGCCCGCTTGGTCGAGGCGATGCCCACCGTTCCGGGGCTCGGTGCGACGGCGGGCTACGTCGTCGAACGTGCGGGTGAGCGGAGCCTCGACGCCCTCCTTCGCGCAGCAGACGACGCACTCATCGCGGGCAAGGCGAGAGCCAAGGGAGCGGCGTACGTCGCGCGGACGGCCTAGGAGGGTATGCCGCGCTGGTAGGCTCGCCGCGAGATTGAGGAGGTCACCATGGGTGCCACAGACAAGAAGGACGAGGCTGACGGCGTCTCCGTGCTCCCCATCCCAGGGGTGCGCGGCCGCGTGGAGGCCCAAGAGATCTACGGGATCTTCTACAAAATCCGCCAGGGTGGTCAGGTGCTCAAGAAGCGCCGTGGCGGCTGGCCGATCGCGATGAAGAACGGCACGGAAGCCAAGCTCAGCTCCGCCGGATGGCTCCCGGGTTTTCAGTCGCTCTACCTCGAAAACGAGCGCATCTTCCGCTTCGGCGCGGACGTTACCCTCGCCCCGAAGATCCTCTCCTTCTTCCCGCTCAGCGCGATCGCCTGGAGCCCCGTCGTCGGGGTCCCGCTCGGGCTCATCTTTGTCCTCTATAGCCTCGTGTCGATCAAGAGTCCGCTCTTTTCTCCGGGAAAGAGGATCGCACTGCCCCTCATGAATACGATCGCCGCCATTCTCCTCACCATCGTCATCGTCGGCGGGCAGAACCCCAGCTAGCCGCGATTGTCGTGGACACCCGGAGATGACCGGGTGGGATGCCCGTCCCCGGTAGACTTTCGGCGAACCTCGCCCGAAAGGCCCTCATGCCCACGCCCGATGCCCTCTCGCCGCTCGACGCCGCAGGCGTCCAGGCGGCGGTTGATGCGGCAATCGCGGCCATCGCGGCGGCGGGCTCGCTCGACGAGCTCAAGGAGGCACGGCTCGCCCACACGGGGGACAAGGCGCCGCTGACGCTCGCGAACCGCGGCATCGGCGCGCTCGACGCGAAGGACAAGGCGACCGCAGGCAAGACGCTCGGCCCTGCGCGTGCTGCCGTCAACGACGCCATCGCGGCGCGGCAGGCCGAACTCGAGGCGGACCGCGACGCGCGCGTACTCGTCGAGGAGGCCGTGGACGTCACGCTTCCCGTCGACCGCACCCCTCCCGGTGCCCGCCACCCGCTCGAGACGCTCCAGGAGTCCATGTGCGACGTGTTTGTCGCGATGGGCTGGGAGGTGGCCGAGGGTCCAGAGGTGGAGAGCGAGTGGTACAACTTCGATTCCCTGAACTTCGACCCCGACCACCCGGCCCGCGAGATGCAGGACACGTTCTTCGTCGAGCCGCCCTCGGCGCGCCAACTGCTTCGCACGCACACGTCGCCCGTCCAGGTCCGCGCGCTCCTGGAGCGCGAGCTGCCGGTCTACGTCGTCTGCCCCGGCAAGGTGTTCCGCACGGACGAGCTCGACGCGACTCACACCCCCGTCTTTCACCAGATCGAGGGCCTCGCGGTCGACAAGGGCCTGACCATGGCGCACCTCAAGGGCACGCTCGACCACTTGGCCCGCGCGATGTTCGGTCCCGACGGCATCACGCGGCTACGCCCATCGTTCTTTCCCTTCACCGAGCCGAGCGCCGAGATGGACCTGCGCTGCTTCGTATGCGACGGCGCCGACGGCGGCTGCCGGACGTGCCGAGGAACGGGATGGATCGAGTGGGGCGGCTGCGGCATGACCCACCCCAACGTGCTCCGCGCAGCCGGAGTGGACCCCGAGGTCTACACCGCATTCGCGTTCGGCATGGGGATCGAGCGCACCCTGATGTTCCGCAACGGAGTGGCCGACATGCACGACATGGTCGAGGGCGACGTTCGCTTCTCCCGCCAGTTCGGGATGGGGGTCTGATGCCCTACGTTCCGCTCACATGGCTCGCCGAGGTCGTGGACGTCGTCCCGCGCTCCACGGCCGAGGATGTCGCCGCGGCGCTCGTCAAGGTTGGGCTCGAGGAGGAGGGCGTCAAC
>CAZTJX010000136.1:0-5191 GCA_964613755.1 uncultured Demequinaceae bacterium
GCGGGCATGGCCCTCGAGCTCGACTCGACGGTCAAGTATGCCGTGGGGAGCGACGGTGACGGTACGGTCTTCACCACGGCAGAAGACCGCCAGAGTAAGTCTCCGTATAACACCTATCGAGTCACGGGGCTTCCCCCTGGACCGATCGCATCTCCGGGAGAGGCGTCGATTGAGGCCGCCGTGACTCCAGCAGAGCACGGGTACTTCTTCTTCGTGACGGTCAATCTCCTCACGGGCGAGACCAAGTACTCCAAGGACTTTGCGGGTCACCAGAAGAACGTCAAGGAGTTGCAGGCGTGGATGAACGCGAACAAGTAGGTCCGGCTGCGCTCGTGACGACATGAACGTGACCGGGAGGGCCGCGGTCCTCGGCCACCCCATCGCGCATTCCCTTTCACCCGTACTCCACCGGGCGGCCTACTCGGCGCTCGATCTCGACTGGGAATACGACGCGCGGGACGTCAAGGCCGGAGGGTTAAGCGCTTTCCTCGAAGACCTGGACGATTCGTGGGTCGGGCTGAGTCTGACCATGCCCCTCAAAGTTGAAGCGGTGGAGGCGGCGGACTTTCTTGAGCCACTCGCGAAGGTCCTCGGGGCGGCGAACACCATCATCTTCGAACCCCAGGAGGCGGGCGGGCACCGAGTCGGCGCCAACACCGATGTTCCGGGAATCGTGGCAGCCCTGCACGAGGCGGGGGTGGAGTCGGTGCGCTCGGCGGTCATTCTAGGCGCGGGGGCCACGGCAACCGCGGCGATGGCGGCGGTCGCCACGCTCGGATGCTCGAATCCCGTCGTTGCCGTGCGCGAGCGATCGCGGGCGGGCGGATTTTTACGGGCGGCCGCGAGGCTCGGGACCGATCCTCGCCTCGTTACCTTCTCGGACATCGCCGACGCGCTCGTGACGTCCGATGTCGTCGTCTCGACCATTCCCGCGGCGGCGGGGGTCGTCGCTGTGCCCGGATTCGCGGGAACCAAGGTAGTGGGCACGCTTCTCGATGCCATCTACGACCCGATCGAGACTCCACTGCTCCGCGCGTGGCGTGAGGCAGGCGGGCGCGCTGTCGACGGGACACGAATGCTCGTGCACCAAGCCGCAGAGCAGGTTCGCCTCTTTACCGGCAGGACGGCTCCGCTGGCCGCCATGGATCGTGCACTCGTGTCGCAATTGTCACACTGATACGCATTCACTTTCGCCTCCGCGTCGTGTTACGTTCGCCAGGACAGGCGCGATGCGTGTGAAGCGCCTGGCGTGTCCGTCATGGCCACACGAAGGAGCCGACGTGAAGCAGCTGGGGACGATCCTCCTTGAGGACGGCGTGGTCAGCGAAGACCAGTTGATGGATGCGATCGATGAGCAGCAACGGACCGGGCAGTCGCTCGGGCGGGCGCTGGTCGAACTGGGTCTCATCACGGAGGGTCAGTTGGTCCGCGCCCTCGCGAGCCAGGTCGGCATGGAGTTCGTCGAGCTGTCAAACTTCCAGGTTGACCAATCGGCGGTGGCGCTTGTGCCTGCCGCCGTGTGTCGTCGCCACACGGTGCTCCCTATCGGGTTCGAGGAGGGCGCGATAAAGATCGCGATGTCGAACCCCGGGAACGTCGTCGCGGTCGATGACATTCGCACCATGTCAGGACGCAAGGTCATTCCCGTCGTCGCCGCGCACGACGACGTCCTCAGCGCGATTGACCGATTCTGCCGCTCCGATGCTGAACTCGAGACGCTCCAGGGTTCGTTGGAGGACGACTCCGAGATTGACGTCGGCGAAATCGGCGATGTCATCGAGGATGACGCACCCATCGTGCGGTTCGTCAACCTCCTCATCACGCAGGCGATTCAAGACAGGGCATCCGATATCCACCTCGAGCCGTCGGAGAAGGATCTTCGCATTAGGTACCGCATCGACGGCGTGCTCCACGAGATGCAGCGCGCGTCAAAGGGGATCCAGAACGGCGTGATCTCTCGGCTCAAGATCATGGCGGACATCGACATCGCCGAGCGACGGAAGCCGCAGGACGGGCGCCTATCGGTCACTCACCAGGGGCGGAAGATCGACCTCCGTGTCGCGACCCTTCCGACGGTGTGGGGCGAGAAGATCGTCATGCGAATCCTCGACAACATGACGGCAACCCTCGAACTCGAAGCCCTCGGCATTCGCGAACGAAATGCCGAGATGTATGAGGCCTCGTACATGAAGCCGTATGGGATGATCCTCGTCACCGGACCGACCGGATCGGGGAAGTCGACGACGCTCTACGCGACCCTCAACCAGGTCTCGCGTCCCGAGATCAACGTCATCACCGTGGAGGACCCGGTCGAGTACCGGATCCCGAACATCAACCAGGTTCAGGTCAACAACAAGGCGGGACTTTCGTTTGCCGCAGCGCTTCGCTCCATTCTCCGTTCGGACCCCGACGTGGTGCTCGTCGGTGAGATCCGCGATCACGAGACGGCGCAGATCGCTATCGAGGCGGCCCTCACCGGGCACCTCGTCCTTTCGACCCTTCACACGAACGACGCCCCTAGCGCGATCACGCGACTCATTGAGATGGACATCGAGCCCTTCCTCGTGGGTTCCGCCATCGACTCGGTCGTCGCCCAGCGTCTCGCGCGTCGACTGTGCCCCAAGTGCAAGAGTGAGTACGTCGCGGATGTGCCGGATCTGATGGCACGCGTTGGCTGGCCAGAAGGGGAGGAGCCCCCGGTTCTCTTCCGGCCCGAGGGGTGTTCGTCATGCTCGAACACGGGTTACCGGGGACGCATCGCGATTCACGAGATCATGTCGGTGACCGAGGAGATCGAACGGCTTGCGGTCGCACGAGCGTCATCGGCAGAGATCGGACGGGTAGCGCGAGCGGGCGGGATGGAGACCCTGCTCGAGGATGGTTGGGCCAAAGTGCAGGAAGGCTTGACATCATTGGAGGAGTTGTTCCGCGTCGCGAAGTAAGGGGTAGGGCTCACGCTTCGCGCCGGAAGGCCGATAATGGAAGAGGGCCACCGTACTTCCCGTAGGGGAAGCGGAGGACGAGTAGAGGAGTGAGTCGGGTGACGCAGATGCCGTACGGCGGACCGGGCGAGGTAGCGCCCGGGATTCGCGCGAGCGCTGCCCTCCCTCCACCACCAGCCCCCGGAGCGTCCACACTTCCCCCTCCGCCACCGCCAACGATGGGCGGCCAGCCGCCGCCGCCGGCCCCCGATGCTCCTTCGCGCGGGAACGCTCCGGCCGCCGCCCAGGCGACGAGTGGACGCTTGGGGATGAACCAGGAGTCGCAGCCGGGGGACCTCGATCTGAACCGTGCCCTTCGCCAGATGCTTTCCATGGGAGGGTCGGACCTCCACTGCACGGTCGGAGCCCCTCCGATGGCGCGCGTTGATGGCGCGCTCATTCCGCTGGAGAGCTACGAAATCCTGAAGCCCGACCCCATTCGCCGCACGATGTTTGGGATCCTGTCACAGCGCCAGCGCGAGACATTCGAGGAGGAACTCGAACTCGACTTCGCTTACCAACTCGTCGGGGAGGCGCGCTTCCGCGTCAACCTCTATCAGCAGCGCGACTCGATTGGCGCAGCGTTCCGCATTATCCCGTACGAGATCAAGGCGCTCGAATCGCTCGGTATCCCGCCCGTCGTCGGGAACTTCGCGGGTCTTCCCCGTGGATTGGTCCTCGTGACGGGGCCGACGGGTTCGGGGAAGTCTACGACCCTCGCTTCGATCATCGATCTCGCGAATCGCAGCCGTACCGACCACATCATGACGGTCGAGGATCCGATCGAATTCCTCCACCGTCACAAGAAGTCCATCGTCAACCAGCGCGAGGTCGGCGCGGACACCCATTCGTTTGGTAACGCGCTCAAACACGTTCTGCGGCAGGACCCGGACATCATCCTCGTAGGAGAGCTTCGGGATCTGGAGACGATTTCCGTTGCCCTCACCGCAGCCGAGACGGGCCACCTGGTCTTCGCGACGCTCCACACCCAGGACGCCGCGCAGACTATTGACCGCATGATCGACGTGTTCCCCGCGCATCAGCAGCAGCAGGTGCGAGCGCAACTCGCGACCGCGCTCCAGGGCGTGGTCTGCCAGACGCTATGCAAGCGCGCCGATGGCCCAGGCAGGGCGGCCGCAACGGAGGTTCTCCTCGCGACTTCTGCGATTCGCAACCTGATTCGCGAGGGCAAGACGCACCAGATCTACTCGTCGATGCAGGCGGGTTCGTCGCTCGGCATGCACACCATGGATCAGCATCTCTCCGAACTCGTGCGCATCAACCGCATCTCCTACGAGACGGGGTTGGAGAAGTGCCACCACGTTGAGGAGTTCAACCGCCTCAGCGGCCGCGAGGCCTCGCGTGCGCAGGGCTCCTCTACGACGGATAGGGCGATGTAGTCGACATGGCAACCGCGATGCAGACCTTCAAGTACTCGTATCGAGACGCCCAGGGCAAGACGCAAACGGGCGAGATCGAGGCTCCGAACGAGAACGCCGTCTCGTCCCGACTGCGCTCCATGGGCCTCGCTCCCTTGTCGATCTCTCCGGTGCGGGCCAGCGCCTTGAAGACCGAGATCAAGATTCCGGGGATGACGGAGAAGATCGGGCTGAAGGACATCTCGATTCTCGCGCGCCAGCTTGCGACCATGATTCAGGCGGGACTCTCGATCCTCCGAGCGCTCAATATCCTGGCCGAGCAGACGGAAAGCAGGCCCCTCGCCCGCGTGGTCATCGATGTGAGGAGCGACGTTGAGTCCGGCGTCTCGCTATCGCAGGCGCTCGCGCGCCATCCGAAGGTCTTTCCGCCGCTCATGATCAATATGGTCAGGGCAGGTGAGGTCGGGGGATTCCTGGACAACGTCCTTATCTCGATCGCCGAGAACTTCGAGTCCGAGGTCAAACTCCGCGGCAAGATCAAGTCGGCGATGGCGTACCCCACGGTGGTTTTCGTTATCGCGATCCTGGCCGTCATCGGGATGCTGCTGTTCATCGTCCCGATCTTCGCGGGCATGTTCACCCAGCTCGGGGGCAAGCTACCGGCCCTCACGCAGATGCTGGTGAATATGTCGACCTTCCTCAAGGTCGGGATACTGCCCATCGCGATCGTGATCGGGGCAATCGTCGTGCTGTGGAAGCAGAACAAGCACAAGCGAGGTGTGCGCGAGAAGGTCGAGCCGCTCTACCTCAAGATGCCCGTGTTCGGCCAAC
>CAZTJX010000137.1:0-5133 GCA_964613755.1 uncultured Demequinaceae bacterium
ACGATGACCTGAAGGACATCGACCTCACCCTGCTCGACATCAAGTCGGGGCTACCCGAGACTTACACGCGGGTCATCGGCCGCCCCCTCCAGCCCACGCTCGACTTCGCCAAGCGCCTATCCGACATGGGCCGCGCCATGTGGATCCGGTTCGTCCTGGTGCCGGAGTTGACGGACGCTCCGGAGAACGTCGAGGCGGTGGCGGATATCGTGGCGGGGGATGATACGTCATGTGGCGATTTCAGGGCCGCGAAGATCGTCACGTACACCGGTGGCGGGGACACCTGGTTCTATTGGGGCGCACAGGGGGGCCTATCGAATTGGGTTCACTGGACGTCGACAGGCCCGAAGAGTTACCTCACCGGGATCAATAACATCACTTGGGTGGTCACCGCGCCGAGCATTTCGTACGCGTACGGTGGTTGCTACTACCCGTAATCTACGGTGGTTGCTACTACGCTTGTCGTAACGAGGCGCGTGAACCAGAGCGGTCGTCAGCGCGACGCCCTGGTTCACACGCCCCGTGCTACGGCGGAATGGAACTTTGGGGCACTGATGGGGGTTGACGTGCGAATCGTAGCGGTCGTTGCCGTCGTCGCGGTGTCGGTGGGGTTGGCGGGGTGTTCGGAGCAGGAACCCGGTACTGGATCGTCAGGTGCGACGCGAGGGACCTCCGTGTACGCCGTCGACGGCGGCGGGCCCCGTGCGAAGGCCTTGCAACAGAGCGCGGACACGTTGGGGATAACGGACCCGCCGCGGGTCGCGATCGTCCGCGAAACCTCTCCCTTTGATTCCCTCCAGACGCAGGTGGACTGCCTTCGCGCGGCGGGATACGACGCGGAGGAGTCGCAGGGCGCAATTCATGGGGCAGCCAACGTCGAGAACCCGACCGAGGAGTATTGGCAACAGTTCAGTCTTGCAGTCTGGGTATGCGAAGCACAGTATCCGCTAGCGGAGATCTACTATAAGCCCCCTACGGAGGAACAGAAGCAGGCGTATGCGGATTACTATCTTGATGAACTTCCGACGTGCCTGGAGGGTTACGGTGTCCAATTCGAGACGCCCCCGAGCCGCGAAGTCTATCTCGCGCGGTTCGATTCGGACGGCCCGTGGTGGAGTCCGTACGTGACGGCTCTGATTCCGCCAGGGAAGACCGACGAGGTCATGGCCGCCTGCCCCCAGGGCATTCCGCCCGGTCGACTCTGGGAGGAGCCTTCGTGAGCGGTGTCTCGCGCAGGGTGGGCGGCGCTCTGGCGCTTCTTGTGACGGCGGCACTCGGCGTGGGCGCCGGGTACATCGCATTCAGCTCGAACAGCGCCACCGAGGCGAGTCCGGCAAACGACCCTCTGACGGTTGCGGCCGTCAACGGATCTGTCGGCCGTTCCATCCCCGTGGCGGTTACCGTGACGCAGCCGTTCGGGATCATCGCCACCAACTCCTTGGCGGGCGTTGTTACGGGCGTCGGCACAACGTCCGTGGGTCAAGGCGACACCCTCTTCGAGGTGGCAGGCGTACCCGTCCACGCGATCGAGGGCGACACCCCGATGTACCGGGACCTCGCCAAGGGTGTCAAGGGCAAGGATGTCGCCCAGTTGCAACGCGCCCTTACGGAACTCGGCTTTCCACTCGTCGATGACGGGGACTTCGGTGGGCGAACCCTCGATGCCGTCAAGGCATGGCAAAGGAGCCTGGGCGAGGAGGCTACGGGTATCGTCCGGTTGGGTACGATCCTGGTCCTACCTCAACTACCGACCACGGTGCGCCTGGGCGAGAGGATCGCCGCCGGGCTGCAGGTCTCAGGGGGCGAAGATGCCATCCTCGTCCACGCGGACGCCCCCCGGTTCACGGTGGGCACCACGGCCGAAGTCGCATCGCAAGTGCCTGCAAACGCGACCGTCGTCGTCCAATACGACGGATCGTCGTGGGACGCAATCGTGGCATCGTCGCACATCGATTCGAACGGACAGCCCGAGCTGGAGTTGACGGGCGCCGACGGCGGCCCACCATGCGCGGACGCCTGCGACTCCCTTCCCGCGGAGGACGCGATCTCTCTGACCGGGGCGTTGGTGATCGCCGCCGACGTGACCGGGGTGGTCGTCCCCATCGCCGCAGTGCAAGTCGATGCTTCGGGCGCCACGTCCGTGGTGCTCGACGACGGTACAAACGTGCCCGTCACGGTGGTCGCTTCTCAGGACGGCCGGGCCGTCGTGGAGGGGATAGCGGCGGGCCAACGGGTGCTCGTTGCGGAGCCCCGCTCGTGACGTCGTCCCGCGACGCCACGCTCAGCGTGACCGCGTTGTCTTTCCGCTATGACAGGGAGGGCGCAGAGTTGTTCGGCGGCCTCGACCACGTCTTTGCACCCGGCGCGCTCAGCGCGGTCATGGGACCGTCCGGATGCGGTAAGTCGACGCTCTTGTACGTGCTTGGCCTGCTCCTGCGACCGACGGCTGGAGCGGTGCGCCTTGGCTCCCATATGCTCTCGGCCGAGCCCGACGGTGAGCGATCGGCGATTCGCGCGTCCGTGATGGGATTCGTCTTCCAGGACGCGGCGCTCGACCCGCGACGCAGCGTCCTCGACAATGTGTGCGAACCCGCGGTCTATTCGGGCCGCCCCCTTGGGCCCACGCGCGAGCGGGCACGCGAGCTTGTCGACCGCCTGGCACCTGGGGTCGACACGAACCGTCGGCCCGGTCAGATCTCGGGGGGGCAAGGTCAGCGGATTGCCCTCGCGCGCGCCCTCATCAATAGCCCCACGGTGGTGTTGGCGGACGAGCCCACGGGCAACCTCGATGCCGACAACACGAACGTCGTCCTTCAGTTGCTACGCGACGTTGCCAACGATGGGGCCACGGTCGTGGTTGCGACTCACGACCCGATCGTCTCCAGTTTCGCAGACGACCTGCTCACCCTGTCATGACCACCCCCGTGACCACGCCGGCGAGCTCCCCGCAGCGCCTCTACGTGCGGCACCTCAGCCGGGAGGCGTGGCGCTCGTCCCAGGCCCGCCCGGTCGCTTCCCTTCTCGTGATGGTGCTCACCGCAGCCATGTGTCTCGTGAGCCTGTCCACGGTCGGGCGTTCCGTCGCCGCCGAAGGCCAAGTGCGTGCGGAGCTCGAAGATGCAGGCGCTCGCGAGCTCGTCGTGGCCAATGGCGGCGGCTGGAACATACTCGGGCCCGACGTGGTGGCCCTGGCCGGATCGCTTAGCGGGGTGGAACGCGCGGTGGGCGTTGGGGTACCCGTGGATGTGACCAACGTCGCGATCCCGCAGGGCGACCGCGGGCCAGCGTGGGGCGTCTCGGGGAATCTGGATGACGTCCTGAGAGTGGTCGAGGGGCGGACCCCGCGACCAGGCGAAGCCCTCGTCAACACCCAGGATCAGGCCCTGTTCGGTTTCGCCGACCCCGTGGGCGCGGTCGTCTCCTCGACGGGTAAGGTCATCCCCGTCGTGGGCTCGTACGTGCCCAAGGCCCCTTTCGACGACCTGAATGGAGTGGTCGTCTACGAGCCGGACCAAGACGCCCGTCAACTTCGCGTCGTCCTGGCCGATATCGGAGACGCCGCGATCGTACAGGACGCCGTGCTCGGGCTCCTTGGCTCGAGCGCGGCGAGCCAGGTGTCGGTCACCTCTCCTGTGACGATCGCCAACCTCCATACCAGAATCGTGGGTACCCTGGGTCGATTCGGGGCGGGGCTCCTCGCGATGGTGCTAGGGATGGGTGCGCTACTCGTGGCTGCGGTTGTTGCGGCGGATACCGCGCAGGCGAGCGTCGAGTGGGGACGCCGCCGCGCACTCGGCGCCTCCCGATCCCAACTCGTGACACTCGCGACCGTGCGGGTGGGGATGGCCGCCGTTATTGGAGCGGTTATTGGAATGGCGACGGCTATTGCGGTGACGGTCGTGCGCCATTGGGCGGTCGACGCGCTCTTCGCAGGCTCCGTGGCGACGCTGGCCGTGATTGTTGCTATCGTCGCCGCGTTCCCCTCGGCCGTCAGGGCCGCCTGGAGAGACCCGGTTTCCGTGCTGCGCACCCCGTAGCGCGAGCAGGGTCCGCGCTCGTAGCCCGCACCACGCTTGATGCGCCGGATCTGCTAGTGGAGGGCGCGCTAACCGGCGGGCGCCGGAGCGGGCTCCGGCCGGAGCAGCGTGCCGGCGACGACCGAGCGGATCGTGCACAGCGTCACCCAGAGCACCACGGCGCTCGTGAGCGCCAGGAAACCGACGCCGAGCCACTCGCACACCCCGCAGTCCGTCGCGGCCGCATCGGCCAGCAGGGCGGCCGTGAGGGCCGCCAAGGGGAACGTGTAGGCCCAGTTGGCAGGCCCCATGGGCGCCTTGGCCAGCTCGGGGATCTGCGACAGCAGCAGGAAGGCCTGGAAGACGGCGACGGACAGCAGGATGGTCGAGACCGGGTCGCCCCAGTGGCCACCGAGCTTCACCCAGGCGATGGAGCCGACGGCAGGCGGGGAGATGAGAATCGCGAGGGTGGGGAGCATGCGCGCGGGCAGGGGCTCGGCCGCGATGAGGCGCCCGAGCACGAGCGGGAGAATCGCGATCCAGTAGACGATGCCGATGCCGAAGAAGAACCACGTGACCTCGGCTGGCGCGAACTCGACGCCCGCGAGCGGGACGACGATCGGGCCGACCACCGGGATGAACCATCCGGGGTGGATGTGCTCGGTGCGCATCTTCGGGCTGCCGATCCAGGCGCGCACGATGAAGACGGTGAGGAGACCCTGGCCCACCGCGCCGGTCCACCAAAGCCACTCCGCCACGCGCGGGTGCTCGGGAAGGAGCGCCGCGGCGAGCACGAGGAGCGCGATCGAAATCGTCGGCACGAAGGCCATCTTCACGGGGTGGGGCCATTCGGCCCACACGGAACGGGGTGCGCGAAGGATCTTGGCCGCGTAGGCGAGCGCGACGATCGCGAAGACCGCGAGTGCGACCCACGCGAGGATCTTGCCGATCTCGCCGCTCACGCTGAAGACGTCCGCCGCGCGTCGCCACGCCACCGCGAGTCCGCCGATTCCCATCACGGATGCGAAGAGGCTCACCGGCATGTGGGCGATGCTCGGGGTGGGCCGGGATTCGGGGGCCATGGATCTCCTCGGTTGGCGTGGCGACGTCACGGCGT
>CAZTJX010000138.1:0-5113 GCA_964613755.1 uncultured Demequinaceae bacterium
GATGCCCTCCGATACTTCATTGCCACGGCGGGACCGGAGACATCCGACTCGGACTTCACGTGGGCGGAGTTCAAGCGCCGTACGAACGACGAACTCGTCGCCGCGTGGGGGAACCTCGTCAACCGCACGGTCTCGCTCCTCCACCGCAACGTCGGGTCCATCCCGGCCCTCACCGACCTGACGGGTGCCGATCAGGAGGCGCTATCCGAGTCCGCCATCGGCTTCGACACGGTGGGGACCCTCATCGGGCAGCAGCGGCAGCGTCAGGCGGTCGGCGAGGCGATGCGCGTCGTCCAGGACGCGAACAAGTACCTCGCGACGATGGAGCCCTGGAAACTCAAGGCGAGCGATCCTGCCAGGATGGCCACGGTCCTTGGTGTTGGGGCCCAACTTGTCTCGGACGCCAACACGCTCCTTGCGCCGTTCCTCCCGCATTCCGCGCAGCGCGTTCACGAGGCGCTTGGCGGAGAAGGTGTCTTTGCGCCCATGCCGGTGATGGAGGAGGTCGACGACCTCGATCTGCCCGATCGGAGCTACCCCATCATCACGGGCGACTACGCGGCGGTGCGCGGAACGTGGACCAGGAAGGAACTCGTCGCGGGGACCGTCATCCCCACGCCCGTTCCCGTCTTCACCAAGCTCGACGACTCGATCGTCGACGAGGAACTCGCCCGCATGCGCGGGGAGGAGTAGGCAATCGCTCGTCCGGGGCAGTGGCCCCCCAGTCCCGAACCGCTTCCCCTTCCGGTCGCGGACAACCATGCGCACCTGGAATGGCCTGCGGGTGACGAGGCGAAGACGGTCGAGACTCGGCTGGCCGAAGCAGCCGCGGTCGGGGTCGACCGGGTGGTTCAGATCGGGTGCGAGGTCGAGAGCGCACGGTGGACAGCGCTGGCGATCGAGGAGCACGCGAGACTCGTCGGCGGCGTGGCCGTCCACCCCAACGAGGCCCCTTTGCACGCGACGGGCACCCACGAGAGCGGGCTCGGCTACGACGATGCTTTCGCGATCATTGCTGAGCTCGCCCGACATCCGCGCATGCGGGTGATAGGGGAGACGGGTCTCGACACCTTCCGCACCGGGCCCGAGGGGAGGGGAGCGCAGGTCAGGGCCTTCCGTGATCACATTGCTCTCGCCAAGGAGCTGGGTTTCGTGCTGCAGATCCATGACCGCGACGCCCATGCCGAGATTGTCGAGGTTCTTGACCGCGACGGTGCGCCCGAGCGGACGGTCATGCACTGCTTCTCGGGCGACGCCACATTCGCGCGCGTCTGCCTCGACCGGGGTTGGTACCTGAGCTACGCGGGGACGGTGACCTTCAAGAACGCGGACGAGCTTCGCGGTGCGCTCGCCGTCACCCCGCTGTCCCGTGTTCTCGTTGAGACCGATGCGCCCTTCCTGACGCCTCACCCCCATCGCGGCGCACCCAATGCGCCGTACCTCGTTCCCCTGACGATGCGGGAGATCGCGCGAGTCCACGGGGTCGAACTCGAGGAGGCGTGCGCCGTCGTCTCGGCCACCTCGGATCTGCTCTACGGCCCCTGGTAGGGCACCTCTCAAGCAGGTCAATCGTTCTGCCGATAACGGTTCGGATGGGGTGTGCGCGGGCCTCGCCGCGCCGACGTAGGCCCCGAACAGGGAGGAGACTCGTGACCTGGGAAGAGAGCGCCACCCGCGCGCGCGTTGCCTCGGAGCGCACGCGCATCGCCCTCGGCCGTGCGCGAGACGTCGTCCTCGCGGAGTACCGCTCCCTCGCGGGTCGCCAGCTCGGCACGCGTGGAGCGTGGGTCGTGGCTCTCTCGGGCGTCGCGGGCATTGCCGTCGGCGCCCTCTCCTCCGTCGTCTATGCGTCGGACTCCGCCGACGCCGCCTCCACCGAATCCCAAGCCGCGATGACGATTCCTCCGATCATCGCCGCCGACACGGGAGCCTCGACGACCTTCGAGACTGTGAGCACTCCGCTCGAGCCCGAGTCCATCACGCAGACCGACACCTCCTTACCGATGGGCTACACGAAGGTCGTGAGCACGGGCGACCCCGGGGAACAAATCGCGACGTACTCGGTCACCACGGTGGACGGCGTCGAGGTCAGACGGGAGTTGCTTTCCGCCGTCGTCGTCAAGGAGCCGACGCACGACGTCGTGTCCATCGGCTCGCTCGTCGTCCCCACGCGCCCAGCGGTCGTGCCAGGATCCAACCGTGACATCGGAAAGCAGATCGCCGAACAGTGGGGCTGGACGGGTATCGAGTGGCAATGCCTGGACAACCTCTTCGAGCGCGAGTCCAACTGGCGCCATCTGATCGCGAATCCCTCGTCCGGCGCGTACGGAATCCCGCAGGCGCTCCCAGGGAGCAAGATGGCGTCGGTGGGATCCGATTGGAAGACGAACCCCGCCACTCAGATCACCTGGGGACTCGGCTACATCAAGGGCCGGTACGGCACTCCCTGCGGGGCGTGGGCGGCGTGGACCTACCGCTCGCCCCATTGGTACTGATGGCGACCATGCTCGGGCCGAGGGATATCCGGCTCCTCGCAGATGGGCTCGACCTGCGCCCGGCCAAACGGTGGGGACAGAACTTCGTCGTGGACGCTGGCACCGTCAGGAGGATCGCGCGTATCGCTGGCGTGGGATCGGGCGACCATGTTGTTGAGGTGGGACCGGGCTTTGGCTCGCTGACGCTTGCGCTTCTCGAGACGGGCGCCGACGTCACGGCCGTCGAAATTGACCCACGCCTCGCGGCCACGCTTCCCTTGGTAGCCGCGGAGCACGCCCCCGACGTGACCTCCCGGCTCGCCGTCATTCACGGCGACGCGCTCCGAGTGGCGGCCATCGATGTCGAGGATGCGCGCGCGGCCTGCGAAGGAGGTCAGGCAAACGTGCCCTGTGCCCTCGTCGCAAACCTGCCCTACAACGTCGCTGTTCCGGTCATCCTTCACGCGCTCGAGACCTTCCCCGGTCTGGAGAAGATTCTCGTCATGGTCCAGTCGGAGGTCGCGGACCGGATCGCCGCCCCTCCAGGTTCGCGCACGTATGGCATTCCCTCGGCCAAGATCGCTTGGTATGGCTCTGCGCGTCGCGCCGGGAGCGTTGGGAGGGCAGCTTTCTGGCCGGTTCCCCGCGTCGATAGCGCCCTTGTCCTGATTGAGCGGCGCGACCCGCCGGCGACCTCGGCGAGGCGCGAGGATGTGTTCGCGATGGTTGACGCGGCTTTCGCTCAGCGGCGCAAGGCGATGCGCGGCGCCGTGAGGGCGCTCGCGGGTTCGACGGAGGCGGGCGATCGCGTGCTAGAGGCCGCCGAGGTGGACGGCCTCGCCCGCGGCGAGACCCTCGATATTGCTTCGTTTGCGCGTCTCGCGGAGGCGCTCGTTGACTTCCGCGTGAGCGACTGATCTGGCACGGTTGAGGGCATGACACCCAAGGAGCCTCGTCGGATCGTCGCGGCTCGGGCCCCAGCCAAGGTGAATCTTCAGCTCGCCGTTGGCGCGCGCGACGATGATGACTATCACCCACTTGCGACGGTCTTCCAGGCGGTCGGGCTCTGGGAAACCGTCGTTGCGACGCCGCGTGATGATGGAGAGATCGTCGTCACGATGGACGTCCACCCGAGCATCCGGGTTCCCGAGGGCGCGGTTCCCCTGGACGACACCAACCTCGCCACGCGGGCGGCGCGTGCGATCATCGAACGCTTCGACGTCGGGCGAGGAGTGGATCTACGGGTCATGAAGGGGGTGCCGGTGGCGGGGGGAATGGCGGGAGGAAGCGCCGACGCGGCCGCGGCGCTCGTGGCGTGTTCCGAGGCGCTGGGAGCCGGAGCGACGCGACCCGAACTCGACGAACTTGCGGCAACCTTGGGGTCCGATGTTCCCTTCGTGCTCCACGGGCACACGGCGGTCGGGTACGGCAGGGGCGATCGCCTTACCCCCGCGATGGCGCGGGGGGAATACCACTGGGTGTTCGCGACGCAGGAGGAGGGACTCTCGACCTCTGCGGTCTATGCGGAGTTCGATCGCCAGGTCGCCGAGGGCGAGCACCTTGTGGGTGAGCCCGAGCTCGACGACGAGTTGATGATGGGCCTCAGGACGGGCAATGCTACGGCCGTCGGAAAGTGCCTCTCGAACGATCTTCAGGGAGCGGCGCTCCTCCTGGCTCCCCACCTTTCCAGTGTGCTCGACGTGGCGCGCGAGGCGGGAGCCCTCGGGGCAATCGTGTCCGGCTCGGGACCGACGGTTGCGGCGCTTGCGCGCTCGCGCCAGCATGGGCTTGCCATCGCCGCGGCCATCAGTTCCGCAGATGTGGCGGACGCCGTGCTCGTCGCGTCCGGACCCGCTGCCGGTGCCGCCGTGGTGTCGGCGGAGGAGGGTTAGGCGCCGTCGGGGCCGAGCACGGGGAGACGCTCCAGATCGGAGAGCCCATTCCAGGCGAGGTTCACCAGGTGCGCGGCGACGACCTGCTTGGAGGGCTCCCGCACCTCGGCCCAGTGCTGACCCGTCAGCGCGACCATGCCCACGAGCATCTGTGAGTAGATCGGGGCAACAGACGCGTCGAGTCCCCGCTTCGCGAACTGTGCCGCAAGAAGTCCCTCGACCTGGGTGGCGACGTCCCCGATCAGGCTTGAGAAGGTTCCGGTGGCCTGAGCCACGGGCGAGTCACGAACGAGGATGCGAAATCCGTCGGGAGAGTCCTCGATGTAGCCGAGCAGGGCGAGCGCGGCGCGTTGGACGTGCTGCTTGGGGTGGCCGCGCTTGGCCAGCGCGCCAGTAAGCCGACCGAGCAGCGCTTCCACCTCGCGGTCGACAATGACCGCGTACATGCCCTCCTTGCCACCGAAGTGCTCGTAGACCACGGGTTTGGACACATCCGCGCGCGCAGCAATCTCCTCGACAGACGTTCCCTCAAATCCGCGCTCGGCGAAGAGGGCACGCCCCACGGCGAGCAGTTGCTCGCGCCGCTCGTGGGCGGTCATGCGCGACCTTGGCGGACGCTTGGATTCGGCTGACACGCTCTCAGTGTGCCCTGAATCCTGGCAGACTGCTCTCCTGGGCCCTCGCGAGGGCGGTCCGCCCTGGTGTAATGGCAGCATGCAGGCCTTTGGAGCCTTGCGGTTCAGGTTC
>CAZTJX010000139.1:0-5064 GCA_964613755.1 uncultured Demequinaceae bacterium
TGCGATAGACGAGGTCCGCTGCCTTCGCGGCCTGAATGCGTCCCCGCGCGTTGAGGGGCGGCCCAGCCGTGGACGACCCTGACAGGGCATGGGTCACCGTCATGTCCGTCACCCCATGGCGAACGAACACCAGGGTTAGTGGGCTGACGAGGCCCACTCCCTTGATCGCAAAGAGTGGGCTCCCCCTGTTCTCCGAGGTCTCGAGGGGTGTGTCATCCCCGCCGATGATCTCCTCGTAGGGGTCATCGGCCTGGCTAGAAGAGCCCACGATCGTCCTCCACGTCACGGCCGTCGGCGTCATGCCCTCGGCGAATGGACAACGCCTCGGTGTCCATCGCCTCATTGGCGAGCGCGTCCGCGTCTGCGTTCTGGGCGCGCGGGATCCACGCGTACGTGACCGCGACCCCCGCCGCGACGCCCCGGGCGATCGCCGCGAGCTCCCGCATGTCCGGGTGCTTGATCTTCCAGCGTCCCGACATCTGTTCGACGAGGAGCTTGGAGTCCAGTCGCACATCAATATCGGCCTCGGGGTCGACACCCCGTGCCGCGCGCAGACCCGCGACGAGCCCGCGGTACTCCGCGACGTTGTTCGTGGCGATGCCGACGTAGCCCGCCCGCTCGGCGAGAATCTCGCCCGTCTCTCCGTCGCGTACGAGGGCGCCGTAGCCCGCAGGGCCTGGATTCCCTCGTGATCCTCCGTCGGCCTCGACGATGAGTGTGCGCACGCCTAGACCCCCCGAACGAGGATGCGGTCGCATTCCTCGCAGCGGCAGACCTCGTCGTCCGGCGCGGCCTGCATGGTCGAAAGGTCACCGGCATTGACGTTCATGTGGCAGCCCTGGCACTGGCCGCCCTGGAGCACTGCCGCCCCGATGCCGCCGTGCGAAGCGCGCAGTCTCTCGTAGAGAGCAGTAAGTCCGGGATCGATCCCGTCTGCGGTGGACGCTCTCTCGGCCTCGAGCTCGGCAATCTCGGCATCGATGGAGGCGAGGGAGGCGTCCCTCTCGCTCACCGCAGCCGTGAGGGCAGCCTCGATCTCGAGGGCCCTCGCCTTCGCGGAGGCGAGGACGGCGTCGGCGGCCTCGAGCCGCTCCATCGCCTCGAGTTCGACATCCTCGAGATCGCTTTGGCGTCGCGCAAGCGAATCGACCTCGCTCTGGAGCGCCTGAAGGTCCTTCGCGCTCCCTTGGCCGGAGTCGAGCTTCGCGCGATCGCGATCCGCGCGCGCCTTCACGGACTGGACGTCGTCCTCCGCCTTGGTGACCTCGCGGCGAATGTCACCCGCCTCGGTCGTGAGCGCGATGATTCGATCCGCGAGCTCGCTCCCCTCCGTTTCGAGGTCGGCAATGGTCGCGAGGACGGGAAGCGTGTCCCGTCGATGACGGGCCTGCTGGAGGCGCGTGTCGAGGTCCTGGACGGCCAGGATTCGCACCTGGTCGGCGGCGGGGGCGGTGGGCACGGGTCCTCCTCAGGCTCCGGAGCCGGCGACGCCGAAGCGTCCCGTCCAGGGATCGGTGTTCAGGGCGCTGACGCGCGTCTCGACGCCCGCCTCGGCCGCGAGGCGCTCCGCAGCGGCGGCGAGCCAGAGCCACTCCGACGCGAAGTGACTGACGTCCACGAGCGCAGGGCGGCCATCGGTGAGTTCCGCGAGCTCGCGCGCCTCTGACACGGGGTGGTGACGAAGGTCGGCGGTAACGTACGCGTCGACGTCGGCCGCGCGGACGGCGTCGAAGAAGGAGTCCCCCGATCCCCCGAGCACCGCGACGGTACGAATCGGGGCGTCGAGGTCCCCCGCGACGCGCACGCCGTGCGCCGTCGGAGGAAGTGCGTCGGCAACCACCTCGGCGAACGCACGAAGGCTCACGGGGGATGCGAGCACGCCGACGCGACCGGTTCCAAGGTTCGGATCGAGGGCATCGGGAAGGAGCGGCCGCGTCTCCGTCACGCCGATCGCCTCGGCGAGGGCGTCGGCGACACCGGGCCGCGAGGCGTCCGCGTTCGTATGGGCGGAGTACAGGGCACAGCCCGCGAGGATGAGCCGATGAACGACGGCTCCCTTGCCCGTGCTCGCGGCGACCGTGGTGACGCCGCGAAGCATGAGGGGGTGGTGGGTGACGAGCATCGTCGCCGACCAGTCGGCGGCCTCGTCCGCGATCGCGAGGATGGGATCGACGGCGAACAGGACTCGCTCCACGGGCGCCGTGGGATCCCCCACCGACAGTCCCGGGGCGTCCCAGTCCTCGGCGAGCCGAGGCGGGTAGTACCGGTCGAGGATCGCGACGATCTCTCCCACCGTGGTCATGACGTCCAACCTACCTTCGCGGCCTCTGATCGCGTTCCAGCAGCTGGTCGATCTTCGCCTCGAGCTGCCCGACGCGCTGACCCAACGCGGCCACCTGCGCCGACGACTCTCGGTCCCGGGCCTCCTCCTCCGCGGCTGCCGCCTCGTCCTCCTCGGCCTCTTCCGTCGTCACGAGTCGGACGAACCACGCCGCAACGGAAGCCGTCACGATACCGAGCAGCGCGATCCCGGCGATCATGAGTGCGGTGGCCACGACGCGGCCTCCGACGGTCACGGGGTAGAAGTCCCCATATCCGACGGTAGAGATCGAGACGATCGCCCACCAGAGCGCATCGCCGAACGAGTTGATGATGGCGCCGGGCTGCCCGCGCTCGTAGTTGTACTCCGCGACGGCACCGACCCAGACGAGGAGCGCGGCCGACCCCACGACGGCCTGGCTCGTCTTGACGATCCCGGCCTTGGTGATCATCCGCGTCCCTGAGGTGAAGATGGTGAGGATCTTGAGCGGCCGCAGTTGGGGAATCAGGACCGCGAGCACGTCGAGAGGGTGGCGCAGGATGAAGCGCCACGAACTCTTCGCCAGGACGACACGGATGACGAGATCCACGCCGAACACAATCCAGATGGCGAATCTCGCGAGATCGAGCCACAGGACGAGCCGGTCGGGAAACTCCACCTCGATGGACGTCACGGACCAGATGACCAGGAAAAGCACCGCGAGCGCGAGCATGGGCGCGTCGAAACGCTTGGCGTAGGCGTCGTACTTCTCGCCGCTCGCCAGGGACGCGATTCCCGCTCGCATGGTGACCCTCCCGCTCCGTCGCCGCCGTCACCCATTGTGGCAGGTCACCCTCGACCCCGTCGTGGGCCGCTCGCTAACATGAAACCATGCCGCTGCCAGATACCTATACGAGCGTGAACGAAACCGGTTGTTGCCCCTTTCCCAACATCGAGGCCTGGGACGACTCCGTGGTCTCGCTCGCCGATCGCCCCTTCATCAAGGCCGACGCGCGATCGATCCTCCACATGCCCTTGGGATTTACGCGAGTGCTCGCCGAACTTGACGCAACGGCCGAGCGCGGCGGGGCGAAGCTCCCCGACGAGAAGGCCATGGTCCTCTCCCAGGACTTCTCCCCGTGGAGATGGGAACTTCTCTACAGGGTCAGCAAGCCCGTCGAGGGGGCGACCAACGTCACCCTGGAGGGGACGTACCTCGCCAAGGCCTTTGACGGTCCCTACCGGGAAGCGAAGTACTGGTACGCGGACCTGAGTCGGCTCGCCCTGGAGCGAGGCAGGAAGGACGCGGAGGTCTACTTCTTCTTCATGACTTGCCCCTCGTGCGCGAAGCACTACGGCAAGAACTATGCGATGGGACTCGCCCGGATCTCGTAGCCGCGGGCGAGTGCCTCCTCACATTCGCGCGGGGCGGACCTATCTGTAGCTGACTTGAGCAAATGGAAGCGACTGCTCAAGCCTGCGTCATGGGATCTAGCAGATGCCCAGAGCGAAGCGACCACGCTCCACCGCGCTCGCTCGCACCGCAGGACGCGAACACGAGGCACGTCGGGTCCGAGTTCCGACCCTCTCTCGTGACTCTCGCTATTCTGGCGCTCCCTGATTGCGCCCGAAAACCTTGAACGTTCCGTCACGTCCCGTCTTGTGGTCGAGCATTGGATGCATTGGGACGCTCCCCCCGGTACGCATGTAGGAGAAGGCCTCAGGCATGTAGGTGCTGAGAGCCTCCACCAGGTGGACGAGGTCAACCCGGCCGTGAGGGAGATCGGAGACAAACCAGTTGAGTTCGGTGACGACCGTCGCGGTCTTCGAACGCAGGAACACCTCCCGGCCAAACCTATATCTGGCAAGAACCTGACCGTCGCGAAGCTCGGGACTCTCAGTGAAGTCGATTCTCAGTCCCGTTGGATCGACTTCGCTGTGTGGCAGCACGTCACCGAGCCTGAAGGAGAGATTCGCGAGGGTCGCTGGTAATGGCTGCGGAACGAGCGGAGTCCTGTGCTTGTCTCCAATCTGAAGACGATCGAGAATGGAGAGCGGACTACCGGTCGGATCATCCAGAGCGAAGGGCTGTAGTTGCTTCCAGCGATTCAGTTCCTGCGGAGGCACGATCGCTAGCGGTTTGATCCGTCCACCCCACTTCGCGGGATCGTTAACGATCGGAAAGTAGATATCCCGCTCGTTCACTACTGGCACTCCGTTGGCTTTCGCTCGCTCAAAGGCGAAGTTGTCCAGACTCGAACGAAGCTGGTAGAGGGCCTCCCCCAGCTCATAGAAGAAGGTCTCTACATCCGGTACGGAGCTGACGCTCAGGACCTCTTCCAGGGCGCCCTCGTCGGGGGTAGCTACGTACGAAACCGCAACGTCTCCAAGCGAAGTCCAGGCCGCCAGTTCCGCGAGTAGGTCGACGGCCTTGCTGATGGCGCGCTGCGCCTTCAGCTCCGGTGACGGACGAAAACTCGCCCCATGGCTCATAGGGCGAGGCTACCCTCGCAACCTCACTTCTCGACGTTGGTCAGAGACGGCTTCGAACATCGGTCGCCCACCGCGAGTTCGCGACTGGGGCTTCCGAGAATTCGATCAACGCGCTTGAGAAGGCCCGTTCCGGAGAACGGGCCAATCGGGAGTAGGCGCCATGATGAGAAAGTCTCGACCGGCATTCCCTTGATCCACGGCTTCAGCAAGCGAATCTTGGTGGGCCCGACCGGACTCGAACCGATGACACCTGCGGTGTAAGCGCAGTGCTC